>MHGT01000015.1:0-1300 GCA_001805695.1 Omnitrophica WOR_2 bacterium RIFCSPHIGHO2_02_FULL_67_20
AGGGCCTGCGCCTGTCGGCGCAGATCCGCCTTCGGCGGATGCGTCAGGTGGTGGGGCCAGGGCCTGCGCCTGTCGGCGCAGATCCGCCTTCGGCGGATGCGTCAGGTGGTGGGGCCATGGCCGCCGCTTGGTCCGCGGCCGCGGGATCGCCGCCGTGGCAGTCCGCGCAGGAGAGGCCGCGCTGGATGTGGATGTCGTGGTCCATGACCTGCGTCGGCGCCGACACGTTGGACTCGAACGCCTTGTGGCACTCCACGCAGCTATCTGCGGCCTCGGCCCGCGCCGACAGGACGATGACAGTGCCGCACACCAGCCCGGCCGCCCATCCCCCCCACGCACCGTCGCGCCTCATCGGCGGCCCGCCCAGAAGGCGTAGAGGGTCATCCCGACCACGTACGCCAGGCCCAACACCCCGATCGCCCAGACGACCCGCGAGGCCCGCCCGGCCCTGGCGGGACGGTCCAGCCACGGCACCAGCACGAGCGCGGCGCCGGCCGCCCCCGTGAGCCCCACCGCGATCAGCTCGCCCTCGATGCCGAAGAGGTGGCCGGGAAAGAGCTTGAGCGTCTGGAACATCCACAAAAAGTACCACTCCGGCTGGATGCCGGCCGGGGTGGGCACGAAGGGGTCGGCTTTTTCCCCCAGGGTCGCCGGCCAGTAGACGCTCAGCGCCAGCACCAGGCCGAGCATCAGCACCCAGGCCAACAGATCGCGGAGGAAAAAGTTGGGCATGAACGGCATGGACCGCTCGTCCTTCACCGACAGCGGCTTGCTCATCCCCTGCAGCTGGATCATCAGCACGTGCAGCCCCGCCAGCGCGAGCAGGCACACCGGCAGGACGGCGATGTGGAACCAGAAGAACCGGGTGAGGGTGACGTCGCCGACGTCGCTGCCGCCGCGCAGAAACCGCTGCAGGAGCGGCCCCGCGACCGGCACGATCCCGGCGATCTCCGTGCCGACCTTCGTGGCGAAGAAGGCCAGCGTGTTCCACGGCAGGAGGTAGCCGGTGAACCCGAAACCGAGCAGCAGGAAGAAGGTCAGGGCCCCGGTCACCCACGTCAGCTCGCGCGGCGGGCGGTAGGCCTTGAGGAAGAAGGTGCTGGCCAGATGGATGAACGCCGAGAGAATCGCGAGGTTCGCCGCCCACGCGTGCACCGAGCGGACGAGCCACCCGAACTCGACTTTCGTCATGATGAACTTCACCGACTCGAACGCCGCCTCGGCGGACGGGCGGTAGTAGAGCAGCAGGAGCAGGCCGCTGGCGATCTGAATCGCCACGAGCACGAGCGTCATCCCGCCC
>MHGT01000015.1:1563-2262 GCA_001805695.1 Omnitrophica WOR_2 bacterium RIFCSPHIGHO2_02_FULL_67_20
CCGCATCATCATACTGGACGGTGCAGTTGAGGTGGGTGCAGACCGCGGAGAACGCCTTCAGCTCCCCCTGGGGCGTATTGATGAGCAGCCCGGGGCGGTTGCCGAACCGGAAGATCTTCGCGGTGTTGCTGAGGAGCTCGCCGGCCTTTGCGGCCACGACGCTCGACACCGACGATTCAGCGCCCCGAGGGGGGGAGAGATACCGCGCGATGGGATAGAGCGCGGCGCCGAGTAACGCGAGGACGCCTCCCTTGAGCAGCGACTGCAAGAAGGCTCGCCGGCTAATCGGCTGCGCTGGACACATCAGATGCGTTGCACCACGGCCATCATACCATAATGATTACCAGAGCTTGGCGGCTTCTTCCTCAAGACCGGCGTAGAGCTCCTGGTAGCGGTCCGGGTATGTCTGTTGAAACTCTTCAAGCAGGCGCTTCCGGAACGCCTCGAACTCCGAGCGCCGGTCAAGCTTGCGCACCTGGGAGTCGTGGACGAGGAACTCCCAGAGCTGCCTGGCCTCCGAGCCGTTGATCCGGCTGCCGGGCTTGCGCCACATTTGCTTGACGTAGTGCTCCCAGAACAGGGGGCTGGCCCATTGGGAATTGACGGCTCGGGCCAGGGTGTGGCACTGGGAGCACCGCTGCGCGAACAGGGCGTATGAGCGCTGCATCTGCGGCGGATACGCGGACACGTCAATCTCAT
>MHGT01000015.1:2279-3382 GCA_001805695.1 Omnitrophica WOR_2 bacterium RIFCSPHIGHO2_02_FULL_67_20
GCATACGGCCGCTTCGCGGCTTCCTGAACCTGCTCGTGCGTCCGCTGTTCGTCCGGCGGCGGCTCTTGGGCGCCGAGGGGTAGTGCCCCCCACGCCGTCAGCGCGATCAGCAGGGGCGCCGTCAGCCGCCGGCTCACGCCTCGTCGGTCGTGGCCGAAATTCATTTTGATTTCGCAGATTGTGTCACGATTTCGCCGATACGTTCCTTGATGATCTGCGAAATCACGACGAAATCTGCGAAATCTCCCCAAATTAGGCTCCCTACCGCCTAGTCGCGGCATTAGCGAGACCACTCCCAGGCCGTCCTCGTCGCAGGCGTCTGGGGCGCCTTGCCCTCCTCGGGCAGATACGTCTTGAGCCGCTCCACGGTGTCCTGGATCCCCCGCTGGCGGCCCTCCTCCATTTCCCAGACGGAGATGATGGGAAAGACCTTGGCGAAGAGGGTGTAGAGCAGGAGGAACGCCGCAAAGGCCCCCGCGCTGATCGCCGCCTCCACCCACGTCGGCGTATAGCCGCTGGTGGGAACGGGCAGCCGCGGGTTGACGAGCGAGGGCACGACGATGATGAACCGTTCCAGCCACATGCCGACGAGGATGGTGCTCGAGGCGACCACCGTGCCCGGAATCGTGCGGGTGGCGGGCAGGCTCAGGATGATGAGGGGAATGGGGAAACAACAGGCCGCCATGGTCCAGAAGTAGGGCGCGTAGGGCCCGGTGAGCTTGGCCCAGAAAATCGTCATCTCGTCCGGCTCATGGCCGTAGAACGTGGTGAGGTACTCCGCAAAGGTGAAGTAGGTCCACAGGCACGTCATCACCAACAGGAGCAGGCCGAGGTTCTTGAAGTGGACCGGCTTGAGGTACGCCTCCAGCCGGTAGGTCTTGCGCAGCACCGCCATCGCGAGGATCAGGGCGGCGATCCCGGAGTAGATCGCGCCCACGACAAAATACGGGCCGAAAATGGTGCTATGCCACATCGGCTGGACGGTCATGGCGAAGACCCAGGACACGACCGTGTGGACCGAGACGGCGATGGGAATGACGACGACCGCCAGCACGGCGATCGCCAGCTCCAGGCGGTGCCGCTCTTTCGGCGTGCCCCGCCAG
>MHGT01000015.1:3437-5453 GCA_001805695.1 Omnitrophica WOR_2 bacterium RIFCSPHIGHO2_02_FULL_67_20
GCGCGATGTCCGGAATGAGCGGCAGGTAGAGATAGCAGATGCTGGCCGTCACATAGGTGGTGATGCTCGTGACGTCCCACAGCAGGGGGGAGCGGAAATTGGGATGCAGGAAGACGTTGAGCGCCCGGTCCGGACGCCCGAGATCGATGATGATGTTCCCCGCCCCGATAAACAGGACCAGGACGGTGATCGTCTCCGCCATGCGCGTGATCGGCCTCCGCCACTCGGCCTGGCAGAGGCGCAGGATCGCCGAGATCAGCGTCCCGGCATGGCTGATGCCGATGAAGAACACGAAGTTGGTGATGTAGATGCCCCAGAACACCGGGCGGTTCAGGCCGGTCACGACGAGGCCCTCGCGCAGCTGGTGCACCCAGGCGAAGGCTGCGAAGCCGATGACGGCCAGCAGGAATCCGACGAGCAGGAAAAACGGCCTCGAAAACCGGGTCATCGAGGCGATCAGGTCGGTTTCGAGGTCGCGCGGCTGCGCCATCGTCAGGTCTCAGCGAGGTAGGTCACTTTGGGCCGCGTTCCCAGCTCTTCCTGCAGCAGCGAGCCGCGGGGGCTCCGCCCCAGCTGGGAGACCGCGCTGGCCGGGTCCTCGAGATCGCCGAAGGCAATGGCGTGGGCGGGGCAGACCTGCATGCACGCCGGCACATAGTCTCCTTCGCGAAGCGCTCGTCCTTCGCTGGCGGCCTGCTCCTTCGCCCGGATGAGCCGGTGGTGGCAGAAGGTGCATTTCTCGGTGACGCCCTTGGGGCGCACCGACACATCGGGGTTGTGCATCGCCTCCATCGGCGCGGGCCAGGTGGGCGTCGACCAGTTGAAGAACTTGCAGGTGTAGGGGCAGGCGTTGACGCAGTAGCGGCAGCCGATGCACCGGGAATAGATCTGGGCCACCAGCCCTTCCGGATTTTTGTACGTGGCAAAGACCGGGCAGACCGGCGTGCAGGGCGGCCGGTCGCAGTGCTGGCACGGAACCGGCATGAAGCGCTGGCGCACCGCCGGGTATTCCCCCTCTGTTGAGGGAAGCAGCGACATCCACTCGATGATGCGCCCGGTCCGATGCGCCTCTGGGCTCGGCAGCGGCTGGTTGTTCTCCGCCCAGCAGGCGACCACGCAGGCCTGGCAGCCCGTGCATCGATCGAGGTCGATCACCATGCCCCACCGGTGCGGGCGAGCCGCCCCGGCTTGTCCCGGCGCCTGGCGGACCGACGCCTCGGCCTTCGGCGCGCGTCGAAAGAGCGCGAGCGACGCCGCGGCCGCCAGGGCCCGGGCGAGGAAGGAGCGTCTGGGATAGGTCAGGCCTTCCATACCTTCACCCGCGTCCCTTGCCATAACGGCTGCCCGGTGTGCTCATCCAGCCGCCGGCCAACCAGATGCGCCGGATTGGCGCCGATGTCCTTGGCCCAGCGGCCGCACGCCAGATGGCCAAGCCCCAGGGGCATGGCGACCACACCTGGCGCCGTGCCTTCGCACCAGCGGGCCTTGGCTTCCACCTTCCCATGGAGCGATCCAATCCAGATCGGCTCGCCGTCTCGGATGCCGAACTGCCGGGCCGTGCTCGGGTGGAGTTCCGCCCACGTTTCCCACGCCTCGGAGAGGTGGCGGCCGGCGATCTGCTGCAGGAACGGCAGATGCGCGCCGGTCCCCGCGAGGAAGGCTAGGGGCGAGTAGAGATACAGCTGTAGGGGAGCGCTCTGCGCCTCGTCACCACCGGCCTCCGCCGAAGCCGTCTCGAGGAGGGCCGCGATGGCGTCCGGGAACAACTCCAGCTGTCCGGACGGCGTGCGAAACTCGGCCCACGGGGCGTCTTCCGCGGGCCAGACCATTCCCCCGCCAGACCGTAGATGCTCCAGCAGCCCCTCGCCGCTGGTTGGAGGTTTGTCCGCCTTTCGCATCGGCTCGCTCGACCACCTGATCGACGGAAGCGGCGTCCCGGACTTCGTCTCGTAGAGCGCCTGCGAGCGCTCCTTGACGAGCTGCTCCACCGAATCCCAGGGGAACGCGCCCGCCACG
>MHGT01000015.1:5576-7033 GCA_001805695.1 Omnitrophica WOR_2 bacterium RIFCSPHIGHO2_02_FULL_67_20
GACGCGAGCTGCCACTGCTCCAGCGCGGTCGTCAGCGGCAGCACGAGGTCCGCGTGGAGTGCGGTCTCATCCAGCACCGACGCGAAGCTCACGATGAACGGCACCCGGCCCAGGGCCTCGATCCACCGCGAGGGCGATGGGCTGATGAAGCAGGGGTTGGCCTGGTGGACGCAGAGGATCTCGATGGGGGCGTCGGTTCTGTCGAGAAGGCGTTCGGGCAGCCGCTCGGCGTGCGCCAGCCGCTGGGTTTGCAGGCCCCGCTCGGCGACGTCATCGCGCGCTGGCTCCGGAGGCAGCGAGAGCCCCGGCGGCTCCCAGCGCCGCAGGACGCCGCCGCGCGCGTCGATGTTCCCCACCAATCCGTTCAGGCTCATGACGGCCCATTGGGTCATCAGATCCGCCCGCGCTCCCACGGCGAGGCCGCGTCTTAAGCCGAACTCCTTCGCCAGGCGCTGGATGGTCTCCGCAGGAACGCCCGTCCGCCCCGCCACCGCCTCCGGAGCGGCGCGGGAGCCGACGAAGCGCGCGAAGGGCTCCAATCCGACGCTGTGCTGTGAGAGCTGGTCATGGACGAGCCGCTCGCGGATCAGCACGTGCGCGATCCCCAGGGCGAGCCACCCTTCCTGCCCAGGCTGAATGGGGATCCACTCGTCACTCTTCGCCGCCGTCATGGAGAGCCGCGGCTCAACCTGGACGATGCGCGCCCGCCGATCGCTGCGGCCCTGGCGAAGCCACCCGTACGCGCGCGAGGCTTCCACCGGAGAGGGATAGGCCTGAAGCCAGTCGAGGCCGAAGGAAAGGAGCAGGTTGGCCTGCGCGAGATCGTAGAGCGGCTCGCCCTCCCGATCCACCATCAGTCGAAACGCCTCCTCCGGCAGTTCTCCGGAGGGCGGGCTGACGACAAGATCGTGCGGGGATCCCCACGCGCGCAAGAACCGTTGGATGAGCCGGCGGCCGAGGCCCTGGGAGGAGCCGTTCAGCCAGGCGAGGCGATGCGGCTCGCCGCGCAGGCGTTGCCCGCGAAGGCGGTCCACGAGCAGCGGCATCGCCTCCTCCCACGCCACCGGCTCGAAGCGGCCCTCACCGCGCTTGCCCACCCGTCGCAGCGGCTGGAGGAGGCGATCCGGATGGTAGAGCTCGCTGAGCCCGGCGGCCCCTCGCGGACAGAGCGCACCCTGATTGACCGGATGCTCGGGAAGCCCCTCCAGCTTCACCACCCGGCCTTGCACCACGCGCGCCGCGACCCCGCAGCCGGCCGGACACAGTTGACAGACGGAGGGCCGCCACTGCTCAGGTCCCCTCGGCCGCAGCTCGTCGTCCTCAACCGGGGCCGGCGCGCCCAGCAGTCGGTGCCTGAACAGGTTGTCGAAGGCGCCCGCGGTGCTCGCGAGCAGCCCGGACAATCCAAGAAAGGCGCGCCGGGTCAGCTCCATGATCTATCGATGGCAGGCGAGACA
>MHGT01000015.1:7046-7382 GCA_001805695.1 Omnitrophica WOR_2 bacterium RIFCSPHIGHO2_02_FULL_67_20
TGCCGTTGCCGGTGGCACTCCATGCAGCGGCCCATCGTGAGGGGATGGGCTTGGCGGACAACGGGGGCGCTCACCTGGCTCAGGTCCCCATGGCAGAGGGCGCAGTCAAGCTGCCCGAGCGTGACGTGGCGCCGGTGCGAGAAATACACGTGCCCGGGCACCCGGTAGACCCGCTTCCAGGGGATCTCCTCGCCGCGCGCGGCCATCTGCGCGAGCTCCGGCCCGACCCGGTCCAGCGTCGGCGTCTGGACGCCGACCGCCGCGTGGCAGTCCATGCAGTCCGTCACCGACGGGATGCCGGCGACGGCCTCCGTCTCGGCCTGGGTATGGCAAGTC
>MHGT01000015.1:7417-8215 GCA_001805695.1 Omnitrophica WOR_2 bacterium RIFCSPHIGHO2_02_FULL_67_20
GTTGAACGGGATGGGCGGCTGGAGCACCTGGGGACGCCGGCCGGCGCGCTCGCGCATCGCGTAGAGCGTCGTGCCCGCGAGGACCGCCAGGGCGACCAGCAGCAGAAGGCGCTCCCTCATGTCGTCGGCCGAGAGGAGGCGCTAGGACGTGGTGGCGTGAGGCGGAGGGGGGCTCTTCGGAACACCTTTCGCAAGCGCCGTGAGGCCGGTCATCGCTCCCAGGCCCATGGTCTCCACGGCGCTCGAGGGCACGAGGATGATGGTGGAGCTCTGGCGCATGCCCTCCAGCAGGATGTTCATGGCGCGCAGATGCAGGGCCGTCGGGTTCTCCGCGTACACGCGGGACGCCTCTTCGAAACTGTGGGCCACCTGGCGCTCCGAGTCTCCCAGGATGATCCGCGCCTGCCGTTCGCGCTCGGCCTGGGCCTGCATCGACATCGCGTTCTGGAGCGCTTCGGGGATCTTCACGTCGCGGATCTCGACGGACAGGGCCTTGATGCCCCATGGCTCGGTGCGCCGGTCGATCGTCTCGCACAGCAGCGTGTCGATCTTGTCCCGCCCCACGAGCATTTCCGCCAGGTCGGTCTTGCCGATCACGTCCCGCAGGGCGGTTTGCGAGGCCCAGGCGATCGCCTCGCGGTAATTCTCGACCTCCAGCGCCGCCTTCATCGGATCGATGACCCGCCAGAACAGCACGGCGTCCACGTCGACCGGCACGCTGTCCTTCGTCAGGGTCCGCTCCGCGGCGAACGGCGTGGTGATCGTCCGCAGGTCGATCCAGTGGGAGATGGCGTCGAA
>MHGT01000015.1:8252-8397 GCA_001805695.1 Omnitrophica WOR_2 bacterium RIFCSPHIGHO2_02_FULL_67_20
CGGTGGAATCTGCCCAGCCGCAGGACCACCGCCTTCTGCCACTGCTGGGCGACGCGGATGGCGACGCTCAGCAGCAGGCCGGCGGCGACCACGCCCACCGTCACCCACAGGTTCCCCGCCGCCGTCCCTCCGATGAAGCCGACGG
>MHGT01000015.1:8633-8697 GCA_001805695.1 Omnitrophica WOR_2 bacterium RIFCSPHIGHO2_02_FULL_67_20
CGGCGCCGGAGGGGATGCCGGTGTTGGCGTAGTCGTCGAAGTTGTCCGCCCAGGAGTACTGGAG
>MHGT01000016.1:0-7164 GCA_001805695.1 Omnitrophica WOR_2 bacterium RIFCSPHIGHO2_02_FULL_67_20
AGTGCCGGGATCGAAATGTGCGACAACCTTTTTGGAAACGGCACTAGGGGTCAGACCCTAACAGAGGAGGGGGCACATGGCGACACGGCGCAAGAGCACGAAGCGCCCGAAGGCCCGCCGGGCCAGCGCGCGGAAGCGCACGATGGCGCGCGGCAAGATGGGCTGTTCGTGCTGCTAGAAGCTGTTCGGGGTTCAGGGTTCAGGGTTCGGGGCAACAGCCCCCAACCCTGAACCAGCAAGATCAGGACTCAGGTATTGCGATGCCAAACGTTGAGCACGTGACAATCATCGGCTCAGGCCCCGCCGGCCACACCGCGGCTCTCTACACCTCCCGCGCCAACCTGAAGCCGGTCATGTTCGAGGGCTTCTCCGCCGGCGGGATTCCCGGCGGCCAGCTCCTGACCACGACCGAGGTGGAGAATTACCCGGGCTTTCCCGAGGGGATCCAGGGGCCGGCGCTGATGGAGGCGTTCCGCAAGCAGTCGGTTCGCTTCGAGACGCGCATCTTCACCGAAGACGTCGTCCGGGTCGACCTCTCACGGCACCCCTTCACCGTGGCCTCGGCGGAGCGGGAGCTCACGACGCGCTCGCTCATCCTCGCCACCGGTGCGGCCGCCAAGCGGCTCCAGCTGCCCAGCGAACCGAAGCTGTGGAACAAGGGCATCTCGGCCTGCGCCGTGTGCGACGGTGCGCTGCCGATCTTCCGCAACAAACCGCTCGTCGTGGTGGGCGGCGGCGATTCCGCGGCCGAGGAGTCGACGTTCCTGACGAAGTTCGCCTCCAAGGTGTACCTCGTCCACCGCCGCGGCGAGCTGCGCGCCTCGAAGATTATGCAGGAGCGGGTGCTGAAGCATCCCAAGATCGAAGTCATCTGGAACACCGTGGTGGCCGACGTGCTGGGGGACGAGGCCGTCTCCGGGGTGCGGCTCAAAGAGGTCACCACGGGCCGCGAGCGGACGGTCGCCTGCGGCGGGCTCTTCTACGCCATCGGGTTCACCCCCAACACCGACCTCGTCGCCGGTCAGCTTGAGCTGGACCGGGACGGCTACATCGTCACCGCACCGGGCTCCACGCGCACGTCGGTGCCGGGGGTCTTCGCCTGCGGCGACGTGCAAGACAAGAAGTACCGCCAGGCGGTCACCGCCGCGGGCAGCGGCTGCATGGCCGCCATCGACTGCGAGCGGTGGCTCGCGGCGGCCGCCGCGTGACACGCGTTCCTCCCATGAACGGCCTCGCGCTCCGCGGCCTGCTCATCCTCGTCCCGCTCGCCGCCGCCGCGGTCTGGGGACTCTCGGCGATGGGCGTGGACGTCGCGCACCTTTCGCCCGAGCGGCTCCGCGCCGCCGTGCTCTCTTATGGCGTCTGGGCGCCGCTGGCCTACTTCGCCATCTTCGGCCAGCCGTTCGTGCCGCTGCCCGGCAGCGTGATGCTCGCGCTGGCCGGCGTGGTGTTCGGCAAGGGATGGGGCGCGCTGGCCGGGCTCGCGGGCGCGACGCTGCGGGCCTCGGCGACGTTCCTGCTGGCCCGGCTGCTGGGGCGGGACGCGGTGGCGCGGCTGCTGCCGCGCGGGCGCATCACCCGGCTCAACGAGCGGATCGGCCAGCACGCCTTCAACGCGGTCTTGCTCATCCGGCTCATCCCGAACGTGCCGTTTGACATGCAGAACTACGGCCTCAGCTTCTCCCGGGTTCGGTTCGGCCCGTACGTCCTGGCGACCGCCTTGGGGCTGGCCCCGGCCTCCATTGCCTACGCCTACCTCGGCGACTCGCTCACCGATCTGGCGCAGTTCTGGAAGCTGCTGGGAGCGGTGTGTCTCGTGGCCGCGCTCGTCATCGCGCAGCGGGCCTGGAGGCGGCGGAAGCGGCGGCCTGAGCTGGAGCGGTGAGGCGTCGTGAAGGCGGACCAGCGGGTAGTGCGTCATTTTCGTTGATTTCACAGATTGGGTCTTGATTTCGCCGATAGATCCATCGGTGAAATCATCTCACAATCTGCGAAATCGTTTCAAATTGATGCACTACCGACCAGCGGATATGAGGAGGGCATGGCGATGAGCAGACGGATCGTATTGGCGGCGGCACTCTGTGGCATGGTGGTCGCGTCAGGGGTTGAGGCGAGGGCGGAGACGGGCCGGGTCGAGATTCAGGGCACCGGGGAGGGCTCAACCGTCTCCGGCAGTGCGGTGCTGACGGAGGATGCGGACGGACTGCTGGTGTCGATCCAGGTGATCGGCGCGCCGGCGGGCAAGCACGCCATCCACATCCATCAGTACGGCCGATGCGCTGATGCCGGCAATACCGCGGGCGGCCATTTCAATCCGGACGGTGTCTCGCACGGTTTCGTCCCGTCGGACGGGCTCGCCAAGGCGCATCCAGGCGATCTGGGCAACATCGAGATCGGCCCGGATGGACGCGGCACGCTGAACCTCGCGCTGCCCGGGGTGTCGCTGAGCGGTGGTCAGTACGCCGTGGCGGGCCGCGCGGTGGTCCTCCACGAGAAGGCCGACGACTTCGGCCAGCCGACGGGCAACGCCGGCATCCGCATCGGGTGCGGCCCCATCCTCATTACAAAAGTGCCAGGGGGATAAATCAAATTTATCACCGGATGCCGGCACCCGGGCGGGCGGCCATTTCAATCCGGACGGTGTCTCGCACGGTTTCGTCCCGTCGGACGGGCTCGCCAAGGCGCATCCAGGCGATCTGGGCAACATCGAGATCGGCCCGGATGGACGCGGCACGCTGAACCTCGCGCTGCCCGGGGTGTCGCTGAGCGGTGGTCAGTACGCCGTGGCGGGCCGCGCGGTGGTCCTCCACGAGAAGGCCGACGACTTCGGCCAGCCGACGGGCAACGCCGGCATCCGCATCGGGTGCGGCCCCATCCTCATTACAAAAGTGCCAGGGGGATAAATCAAATTTATCACCGGATGCCGGCACCCGGTAGTGCGTCATTTTCGTTGATTTCACAGATTGGGTCTTGATTTCGCCGATAGATCCATCGGTGAAATCATCTCACAATCTGCGAAATCGTTTCAAATTGATGCACTACCCAGCACCCCGGGCGCTTGACAACGGCTCCGAGGAAGCTAGGATAAGAGAGCTTTCCTGCATCCCGTTTCCCCGCGCCCGTGTTGATAGATAATAGAGGAGGGTTACATGCGCCATTGGACGTTCGGAGTGTTGCTGGCCGCCGCCCTGTTCCTTGGAGCCGCCGCGCCGGAGGCCTGGGCGACCACCTACGCGCTCGACAAGGACCATACGACGGTCGGCTTCAAGATCCGCCACCTCTTCTCCCAGGTCCAGGGAACGTTCGACCAGTTTGAGGGCTCGTTCATCTACGTCCCCGGCAAGCCGGAAGAGTGGCGCGCCACCGCGACGATCCAGGCCGGAAGCATCAACACCAAGGTCGACAAGCGCGACACCCACCTGCGCTCAGCCGATTTCTTCGACGCCGGACAGTACCCGGCCATCACGTTCACCAGCACCACAGTGACGGATGTCACCGCCACCTCGGCGAAGCTCCACGGCGACCTGACGATCCACGGCGTGACCAAGCCGGTCGTCTTCGACCTCGCCATCCACGGGGAGGGCAAAGACCCGTGGGGCAACCTCCGTTCCGGCTTCACGGCGACGACAACCATCAACCGAAAAGACTTTAGCTTGACGTGGAATCAGGCGCTGGAAACCGGCCAGCTCTTGGTCGGCGAAGAGGTGGCGATTACCCTCGAAATCGAGGGGCTCGCCAAAGGCTGACGGGCTTGCGCGCCGGGGCAGGCTACGCCGCGACTGACGCCATGGAACACGCTGTTTCCTTGCACCATCCAGCAGCCGCCTCCACCCAGACCGGTGTTCCGAACGGCAAGCTGGGGATGTGGGTGTTCCTCGCCTCCGAAGTCATGTTTTTCACCGGCCTCATCGGGGCGTACGTGGTCCTGCGCATGAGCCACCCCGCCTGGCCGGGGTCGGAGGGGCATCTCAATGTGTGGATCGGGGCGTGCAACACGCTCGTCCTCATCTGCAGCAGCACGACGATCGTGCTCGCCCTCGCCGCGTCGGAGCGGCGCGACCTGAGCGCCGTCCGGACGTGGCTGCTCCTCACGGCCGCGCTCGGGTCGGTCTTCCTGGTGGTGAAAGGGTTCGAGTACGCCGCCAAGTTCTCCCACCACATTGTCCCGAGCACGAACGTCTTCTGGTCGTGCTACTTCGCGCTGACGGCGTTCCACGCGCTGCACGTCCTGGGCGGCATCGTGTTCAACCTCGTCGTGCTCGCCTACACGGGCCGGCCCGCCTGGTGGGCCTCCCGCGGCCGCCGGCTGGAGCTGGCCGGGCTCTACTGGCACTTCGTGGACATCGTGTGGATCTTCCTCTTTCCGATGCTCTACCTCTTCTGAGGCAGCGTGGACGGATGCACGAGCCTCGACGTACGTATTTTTGTCTCGGCGAAGCGTCATGACGAGCGCTTCTCACGCCTCCGTCCGGCTCTCTCTCACCATCTGGGCGTGGCTCGCCGGCCTCGTGCTCCTCGGTGTCATCCTCTCGGAGCTGGCCATCCTGCCGCTGCCGCACAGCGGTGTGATCGCCGTCGTCGCCGGCCTGTCCACGGTGAAGGCGGGGCTGGTCGCCCTCTACTACATGCACCTGAAGGGGGACCGGCGGCTGCTCGTGTTTGTGGCGCTCGTGCCGTTCCTGCTCATCGCGCTCGCACTCAGCGTCGTCTTCTCGAGCGCCTTCGTCCGCCTCTAAGAGCCCGCGACGCACACAAGAAGGCCCGTGGGATGATTCCCACGGGCCGTCGTGTTTGGTCGGTGCGGGTGGTTAGACGGACAGTCCCGGAACCGGTACGCGCAGCGGGCGCAGGCTGATCGGCTGCGGGGTGGACAGTCTCGCGGGGTTGCCCTGCGGCAGGCGGATGCGGCTGGCGAGCCCCAGAGCGCCGAGCAGGCGGATGGTGAGGTACGTGATGTCCACCTCCCACCAGCGCAGGCCGTGCGCGGCGGAGTGCAGGTACGCGTGGTGGTTGTTGTGCCAGCCCTCGCCGTAGGAGAGCAGGGCGACCCACCAGTTGTTGCGCGAGCCTTCATTGGTGTCGTAGTTCTGGTAGCCCCACAGGTGGGCGGCCGAGTTGACCAGCCACGTGACGTGGTAGACGAACGCGGTGCGGACGAACAACCCCCACACGAGCCAGGGCACTCCGCCGAGCGCGAAGAGGATCACGCCAAGCAGGACCGTTTGGAGCACGTAGGTCTTCTCGAGGACCTGGTGGACCTTGTCGCGGGCCAGGTCCGGCGCGAAGCGCTGGTACTTGACCGGGTGGTCGATGGTCTCGTCGTAGGCGAAGAGCCAGAGGATGTGCGCCCACCAGAAGCCGCGGGTGGGGCTGTGCGGGTCCTGCGGCCGGTCGGAGAAGGCATGATGGACGCGGTGCGTGGCCACCCACTTGATGGGTCCGCCCTGGAGGGCCAGCGCGCCGCAGACGGTGAGCGCGTACTCGAGCCACCTGGGGACCTGGAAGCTGCGGTGGGCGAGCAGGCGGTGGTAGCAGAGCGTCACGCCGAGCAATCCGGTGGCGAACTGCAGCGCGATGAACACCCACAACGCGCTCCACGTGAAGGTGAATGGCGCCAGCAGGGCGCCCGCGTGGATGAGGGCGATGCCGGCGACGATGTCCCATTTCGTTGTTCCAGCGACCGCCGGCGAGTTCGCCGCGATTGCCGAGGTTGATGTCATGTTCCTGTCCCCCCGATTCCTACCGCAAAACGTCCCATCTACTATAGGCGCTTGCAGCGACGGTGTCCAGCGCTATTTTCGGTAATGGATCAATTTGAATTGATTTCACAGATTTTGGGCAGATTTCGCAGATAAAACTATCTGCGGAATCACAACACAATCTGCGAAATCAAACAAAATGACCCACTACCCTATTTTCTACACCACAGAGACACAGAAGCGCCACAGGGACGCAGAAATTGATACAATCAGTAGCGCTCGATCTGGCGGAGGAGGCAGTAGACGAGGCGGTCGCGGACGAGCAGCTTCACGAGCGCCTGGCGCAGCGCGCCCTGAAGGGCGTCCAGCGGACAGCCGACCGCGTCGGCGGAGGCGGCTTCGGTGCAGAAGCGGAGGAAGTAGGCGTCGACCGTCCGCTGCTCGAGCTCCGGGAGCCGCAGCAGCGTCGTGTGCACGAGCGCGTGATGGAAATCGTTGAGGAACTGGTACGGCACGCAGCGGAGGTAGCTGTACGGGGTCAAGCTGCGCTGGCGCGGGTCGGGCGGCTGCTCCAGCCGGCGGTACGCCTCCACGATGAACGGCCACAGCCGCTGCCGCAGCCACTGGCTCAGCGACGGAGCGGCGGGCTGCCGGGCGAACTCGAACACGCAGCCGCGGAAGATCGCATGGACTATCCGCGAGTAGTCCTGGTAGGTGACCGCGCGGTAATCGCCCCGGATGCCGGCTCGCGGCTCGCCCTGCCGCGGCACGAACCGGCAGCCCTCGGTCGAGAGCAGGTAGTCCCAGCAGGCGGTGGTCCAGGCGAAGAGGGGCTGGAACTCGGTGACGAGGAGCTGGTAGTCGAGCCCCAGCGCGCCGTGGGGCTCAGCCTGCTGCTGTCGCTGGAGCCGGGCGACGAGCGCTTCCACGTGGGGCAGCTTGCCGCGCTGGAGCGCCTGGAGGGGCGGCTGGTCGAAGATCTGCGGCAGGGCGATCTCGAGGGCGGGCTCGTCTTGGACGTAGACCGTCCTGTCGGCGTGGGCTTGCAGCAGGGGTTCGCCGAGCTGGAGTTCGATCATCTCAGCCGCTAGTCTAGCATAAGGGACCGTTGGCGACAATGCAGTGGCTGGTGCTGGGCGCGGGGGCCGTGTGGCTCCTCGCGCTCTGGTCGGCGCTGGGCATCCTGCGCGGGCCGGGAGTGCTGCGCCGCGCGCGCAAGCTGGTGGATACCGCCGTGTGCGTCGTGCTGGGCGGGCTCCTGGTCGGCGTCCTGATCCTCCTGCGGGCGTTCCTGGCGTTCTCCGGAGAGACCCTGGTGGCCGAGGTCAGGACGCGCCGGCTCTCGCCGACGGAGTTTGAGCTGACGTACACTCCTGCCCGCGCCGCCTCCGGCCGGACGATGGCGCTGCGGGGAGACCAGTGGGCGGTCAGCGGCGGCCTCGTGAAGTGGCACCCGTGGCTGACG
>MHGT01000016.1:7208-26144 GCA_001805695.1 Omnitrophica WOR_2 bacterium RIFCSPHIGHO2_02_FULL_67_20
GATGGGCTGGCCGAGCTACCACAAGCCGATGCGCCTAAGCGGCCAGTTTTCGAGCCTGGAAGAGCAGCGCCGGCGCCCGCCGACCGTCGAGGAGATCGCCGAACCCGGAGTGGACCGGTTCTGGGAAGCGGTCTATTGGGCCGACCACTATCTTCCCTTTGTTGAGGCGGTATACGGCTCGTCAGCCTACGCCTATGTGGAGCCGGGCGCGGTCCAGGAGATCTACGTGACGCCCTTCGGATACCTCATTAAGAAAAAAGTCTCCTGACCTATCTTCTTAATCGAGAGCATGTTATAAGCGTTCGCCCATCCGTTTTTCATCGCTCCCGGTTTTGACACCAGCGTCCATCTATGTTAAAATGCCATCTGCAGTGAAAGCACGCCTGTGCGTCACACGTTTCGCTTGCCGCCACCTACCTCGACTGTGCTCGCCGTCCGCCTGCCCCAACCCGGGGAGAGGCCGCCGCATACTACTCCAAGAGTTTTAGCCCCGAGCCGACGATGATCGCACGATACACGTTGCCGAAGATGGGCTCGCTCTGGAGCGACGAGCATCGGCTGCGCGTCATGCTGGACGTGGAGCTGCTCGTCCTCGACGCCCAGGCCGCGCTCGGGCTCGTGCCGCGGCGCGCGGTGGCGGCGATCCGACGCCGGGCCACGGTCAGCCTCGCGCAGGTCGCCCGGCGCGAGGCGGACACGCGCCACGACGTCATCGCGTTCATCGAATCGCTCGAGGAGCGGGTGGGTCCCTACGGCCGTTACCTCCACTTCGGATTGACCTCCAGCGACGTGCTGGACACCTCGCTCGCCGTGCTGCTGCGCCAGGCGACGGAGCTCCTGCTCGCCGACCTGCGCGGCCTCCTCGCCGCACTCGCCGTCCTGGCCCGGCGCCACAAGCGGACGATCATGATCGGCCGCACCCACGGCGTGCACGCCGAGCCGACCACGTTCGGGTTGAAGCTCGCGGTCTTCTACGACGAGTTCCGGCGGCACCTCGCGCGCCTGGAGCGGGAAGGCCGGGCGGTCAGTATCGGCAAGATCTCCGGGGCGGTGGGGACGTTCGCCAACGTGGACCCGGCGGTCGAGCGCGCCGTCTGCCGGCGGCTCTCCCTGACGCCGGCGCCCATCTCCACGCAGATCGTCCAGCGGGATGTGCACGCGGCCTACGTCGCCGCACTCGCGCTCCTCGGCGGCAGCCTGGAAAAGCTCGCGGTCGAGATCCGCCACCTCCAGCGCACCGAGGTCCGCGAGGTGGAGGAGCCCTTCGGCCACGGGCAGAAAGGCTCCTCGGCGATGCCGCACAAGCAGAACCCCATCGCCTGCGAGCGCGTCACGGGATTGAGCCGGCTCCTGCGTGGCTACGCCGTGGCCGCGATGGAAGACATCCCGCTCTGGCACGAGCGGGACATCAGCCACTCCTCGGTGGAGCGGGTGATCCTGCCCGATGCGACGATCACGCTCGACTACATGCTCCAGACGATGACCGGCGTCCTGCGCGGCCTCGTCGTCCATCCCGACCGGATGCGCGCCAACCTCGAGAGCACGCGGGGGGTGTCCGCCTCGGGCCAGGTGCTCCTGGCGCTGATGCGGCAGGGCCTCTCCCGCACACGGGCCTATGAGCTGGTCCAGCGCTGTGCCTTGGCGGCGTGGCGCAACGGGAGCCACTTCAGCGACGTGCTCCTGCGCGACCCGGAGATCCGCAAGCGGCTGACGCCGGCGGCGGTGCGGCGGTGCGTCAGCCCGGAGCGGCATCTGAAGCATGTGGATCGAATCTTTAAGCGAGTGGGGCTGTGATGAACGCGTCGCAGGTCGCAGGTCGCAGGTCGCAGGTCGGATTCAACGCCGTATCCCTCGCCATACTGCTCTGCGCCTCCGGGTGCGTGCGGCGGTCGCTGACGATCCGCACCGACCCGCCGGGTGCCTCGGTGTACGTCAACGACCAGCTCAAAGGCGAATCGCCCGTCACCTACGACTTCGTCTGGTACGGGTGGCACCGGGTCATGGTGCGCAAGGAGGGCTTCGAGCGGGTGGAGGATCGCAAGCTCCTGAGCTCACCGGTGTATCTCTGGATGCCCTTCGACCTGGCGATGGAGCTGCTGCCGTTTCCGATCCGCGATGCGCGGACGTGGAGTTACACGCTCTCGCCGGCCGCCATCCCCGCCACCCCGACGCCGCCCCAGACGTTCATCACGGAGCCCAGCGATGCCCTACGGTGAGAAGCTCTACGAAGGCAAGGCGAAGATCCTCTATGCGACGGAGGATGCCGCACTCGTCGTCCAGTATTTCAAGGATGACGCCACCGCGTTCAACGCCCAGAAGCGCGGCACGATCGTCGACAAGGGGGTCGTCAACAACCGCGTGTCCAGCGCCCTCTTCACGTACCTGGAGGGGCGCGGTATTTCCACGCACTTCGTCAAGCAGCTCGATGACCGCTCCATGCTGGTGAAGCGGCTCCAGATCGTGCCGCTCGAGGTGACGATCCGGAATATCACGGCGGGCGGGATGTCGCGCCTGCTGGGCATCGAGGAAGGGATGGTCCTGAAACCCCCGGTCTTTGAGTGGCACTACAAGAGCGACGCGCTGAATGATCCGCTCATCAATGACGACCACATCCTCGCGATGGGGTGGGCCACGGCGGCGGAACTGGCCCACATCCGCGCCGAATCGTTCAAGGTCAACGACGCGCTCAAGGCGTTCTTCTTCGAGCGGCAGATCGACCTCGTGGACTTCAAGCTGGAGTTCGGGCGGTGGAGCCCCGCGGGGGCGTCACGCGGGGCGGAATCCCGAGTGAGCCCGTCAGGGCGAATCGAGGGAGCGCCTCAGCAGATTCTCCTCGGCGATGAGATTTCCCCCGACACGATGCGGTTGTGGGAGCACGGGACGCGTCGCAAATTGGACAAGGACCGGTTTCGACGGGATCTGGGCAGCGTGGAGGAGGCGTACCAGGAAGTGCTGCGCCGCGTCATCGGCGAGCCCCAGCCGACGAAGGCGACGGCCGGATGAGTCAGTTGAGCCCGTTGAGCCGGTTGAGCCCGTTGGTGGAAGCCGGTGGTTGACCGATCAACGGGCCTAACGGGCTCAACGGGCCTAACGGGCTAAACAAACCATGCGAGCACACGTCTACGTTACGCTCAAGCCCGGCCTGCTCGATGCGCAAGGGAAGACCATCAAAAGCGCGCTCGAATCGCTTGGCTTCAAGGGGGTGAAGGAGGTCCGGGTGGGGAAGTACCTGGAACTTGACCTCAACCACGGCGGCACGAAGGCCGCCAAGCGGGATGTTGCGCGGATGTGCCAGAAGCTCCTCGCGAATCCTGTGGTGGAAACGTATCAGATCGCGATTGACCAACGCTGAGTCCCCATGGCGAGGATGAGGAAGAAGATCTTCGTGCACAAAGCACGGTCATGGGCCGATGCCGAGCGGTTTGATCGCTGGTTTTGGCGGCAGGCTGGGGCGGCGGCGCGTTTTTCCGCCCAGTGGCTCATGGTGGTGGACTACCTAAAACTTCGAGGGAAATCGGGTGTTCAGCCAAGACTACGAAGATCTATTCAAAGTATTAAACGCGCATAAGATTAAATACCTTGTGGTCGGAGCGCACGCCGTCACTTTTTACACCGTGCCCCGGTTCACGAAAGACCTCGACGTATGGATTCCCCCAGCGCTCAACGATGCTGCCCAGGTGTGCAATGCCCTGAAAGCGTTTGGCGCTCCTTTACGTGATCTGACGGTGAAAGATTTTGAAGATCCCTCCACGATACTGCAAATCGGTGTCGCGCCAGTTCGCATTGACATCATGCTTGATGTGCCAGGCATTTCGTGGGAACAAGCGTGGAAGCATCGGAGAAAAAGCCGGTATGGCAAGGCTCCGGTTCACGTCTTGGGATTCTCCGAATTGATCCAGGCGAAAAAAGCCACCGGCAGACCTCAAGATAAATTAGATCTGGCGAAGTTAACCAAGCAGCAAAAAAATCGAAAATGAAATTCGGTGTGGTGGTGTTCCCGGGCTCGAACTGCGACCAGGACTGCCTGTACGTCGCGCGCGATGTGCTCGGCCAGAGCGTGGTCGAGCTCTGGCATCAGGAAACGTCGCTCAAGGGCTGCGACGCCGTCGTCCTGCCGGGCGGGTTCAGCTACGGCGACTACCTGCGCACGGGGGCCATCGCGCGTTTCTCCCCGATCATGCGCGCCGTGACGCGCTTCGCCCGCGACGGCGGGCTCGTCCTCGGCATCTGCAACGGCTTCCAGATCCTGCTCGAGGCGGGGCTCCTGCCGGGCGCCATACTGCGCAACACGGGCCTGCGGTTCATCTGCCGGTTCGTGACGCTGCGGGTCGAGCGGACCGACACTCCGTTCACCAACCGGTTCCAGCCGGGCCAGGTGATCCGCCTGCCCATCGCGCACAACGAAGGCCGGTATATCACAGATGAGAAGATGCTCCGTCAGATCCAACAGCAGATCGTCTTCAGATATTGCGATGAAGGCGGACGACTCGCGGGGGCAGCGAATCCAAACGGTTCAACCGACTTCATCGCGGGGATCTCGAACGCGAGGGGCAATGTGCTGGGGATGATGCCGCACCCGGAGCGCGCATCCGAAGCCGCGCTCGGCTCGGAGGACGGCCGAGTGGTGTTTGAGTCCATGCTCGAGGCGATGGCCCATGCCTAGCATCACGATGGCAAAGCGCAGGAATTTCGGATTGCGGATTGCGGATTTCGGAGCGAAGAACGGCCATCCGAAATCCGAAATCACAAATCCGAAATCCGATGCACCCATTGCGCTTCTTAAGCGGGTGGCCAAGTCCCACAATCTTACCGAGGACAACTGGCGGCACATCGTCAAGGTGCTGGGCCGAGAGCCGACGCTGACCGAGGTGGGAATTTTTGGTGTTACTTGGTCGGAGCACTGTAGTTACGCGAGCTCGAAGCCCTACCTCAAGACCTTTCCGACGACCGGCTCGCGTGTCCTGGTGCCTGCCGGCAAGGAGAACGCGGGCCTCGTGGATGTGGGCGATGGCCTGGCGGTCGCGTTCAAGGTAGAGAGCCACAACCACCCGTCGGCGGTCGAGCCGCACGCGGGCGCGGCGACCGGGGTGGGCGGCATCATCCGCGACATCTTCACGATGGGGGCGCGGCCCATCGCCCTCTTCGATTCGCTGCGCTTCGGTCCGCTGCAGGATGCCCGCACGCGCTTCCTGCTGGAGGGGGTGGTCAAGGGCATCGCCGACTACGGCAACGCGGTCGGGGTTCCCACCGTGGGCGGGGAGATTGCCTTCGATGCATCGTACCGCGACAACCCGCTCGTCAACGTCATGTGCATCGGCCTGGTGAGCGCCAAGAAGATTGCGCGCGCCCGCGCCGCCGGGCCCGGCAACCCGGTGCTCTACGTCGGCTCCTCGACGGGCCGGGACGGCCTGGGCGGGGCGAGCTTCGCCTCGCGCAAGATCACCGAGGGCTCGGACGCGGACCGGCCCGCGGTGCAGATCGGCGATCCGTTCGCCGAGAAGTGCCTCATCGAGGCGACGCTGGAAGCACTCGCCACCGGCGACATCGTGGGCATCCAGGACATGGGGGCCGCGGGGCTGACCTGCTCCAGCTGCGAGATGCCGGCCAAGGCCGGCACCGGCCTCGAAATCGACATCGCCCAGGTGCCGCGGCGCGAGGCTGGGATGATCCCACCACCTGATGCTGGTCGGCGCCGCCGACCAGGATCGCGAAGCGATCCGGCCTCCGGCCTCGCATCAAGTGGTGGGATGACGCCCTACGAGGTCATGCTCTCGGAGTCGCAGGAGCGGATGCTGCTCGTCGCCAAGCGCGGCCGCGAACACGCCGTCGCCAAGATCTTCGCGAAGTGGGGGCTCAACGCCGTCGAGATCGGCCGCGTGACGGCTGACGGTCGGCTGCGGGTCCGGGACGGGGAGGCGGTCGTCGCGGACATCCCGGTGAAGCCACTCACCGATGACGCGCCGGTCTACCACCGGCCGGTGCGCCGGCCGCGCGCTCTGGCCGCGTCACAGCGCCTCGTGCTCTCGCGCCTACCGCAGCCGCGCGAGTACGGCTCAACCCTCCTCTCGCTGCTGGGCTCGCCGACCATTGCGGACAAGGCGGCCGTCTACGAGCAGTACGACCACATGGTGCAGACGAACACCGTCGTCCTCCCCGGCCGCGCCGACGCGGCGGTGCTGCGGCTAAAGGGGACGGACCGGTGGCTCGCCGCCACGACGGACGGCAACGGCCGCTGCTGCGCGCTCGATCCCTACGAGGGCGGCAAGCTCGCCGTGGCCGAGGCGGCGCGCAACCTCGTCTGCGTCGGGGCCAAGCCGCTGGCCGTCACCAACTGCCTCAACTTCGGCAGTCCGCTGGATCCGGAGATCATGTGGCAGTTCAAGGAGTGCGTGCGCGGGATCGGCGACGCCTGCCGCGCCTTCGCAACACCGGTGACCGGCGGCAACGTGAGCTTCTACAACGAGGGGCCGCGGGGAGCGATCGACCCGACGCCTGTCATCGGCATGATCGGCCTGATTCAGGGCAATAGCGCTCAGGGCTCAGGGTTCAGGGCTCAGGGGAAGGGCCCCGAGCCCCGAGCCCAGAGCCCCGAGCTGCTGACGGCATGTTTCAAGCAGGAGGGCGACGCCATTGTTCTCCTGGGGGAGACCCGCGAGGAGCTTGGCGGCAGCGAATACCTGGCGCGCATCCATGGCCGCAAGGCGGGCAGGCCGCCGCGCGTGAACCTTGAGCAGGAGCGCGCACTCCAGCAGTTGATGGTCGCCGCGGCCGCGGAGGGTCTGCTCGCCTCGGCGCACGACTGCTCCGAGGGCGGGCTGGCAGTCGCGCTGGCGGAATCGTGCATCATGGATCCAGACCGACCGATCGGCGCCACCATTTCGCTCCGGGCTCCGGGCTCCGGGCTCCGGGCAACTGTCCCGAGCCCCCAGCCCCGAGCCCCCAGCATCCGAACTGACGCGCTGCTCTTCGGCGAATCGGCGGGACGGATCGTCGTCAGTTGCGCGCGGCGCTTCGCAGAGCCGCTCATGCGCCTGGCCGCCCGGCACGCCGTCCCGGCCGCGGTCATCGGCCGCGTCGGCGGGCCACGCCTGGTGATTGGTTCCTGGATCGACGCGCCGGTGGACGAGCTGAATCAGGCCTGGCGCACTGGACTGCAAAACGCGCTCGGGGCTAAGGGCTCTGGGCTGGGGGCTGGTTAATGGAGCCCCGAGCCCCGAACCCCGAGCCCCGAACCCCGAGCCAAATAGATGGACGATAGCGTTAAACACTATTGCGGGCTCTTCGGCGTCTACGGGCACCGGGACGCGGCGCGCCTGACGTACCTCGGCCTCTACTCGCTCCAGCACCGCGGCGAGGAGGCGGCGGGCCTCGTCACATGGGACGGCAAGACCAAGACGATGCACGCCCACAAGGCGATGGGGCTCGTGTCCGAGGTGTTCAACGAGCAGACGCTGCACCAGCTCCCGGGTCGGATGGCGCTGGGCCACACCCGCTACTCGACAACCGGTGCGAGCACCCTGAAGAACTCGCAGCCGCTCGTCGTCACCTACGCGAAGGGCGGGCTTGCCGTCGCGCACAACGGCAACCTGGTCAACGCCTATGAGCTGCGCCGCGACCTGGAGGCGCACGGCTCGATCTTCCAGACGACGGTGGACAGCGAGATCATCCTCCACCTCTTGGCGCGGGCGACGAACGCCTCGTTCGATGACGACCTGGTCGAGTGCCTCCACAAGCTCAAGGGGGCGTTCTCGCTCATTTTTATGACCGAGCGGGAGCTCATCGGCGCGCGGGACCCGAACGGCTTCCGCCCCCTGTGCATCGGCAAGCTCAACAAGACGACCGTCCTCGCTTCGGAGACCTGCGCCTTGGACATCATCGGCGCCAAGTTCGTGCGGGAGGTCCAGCCGGGCGAGGTCGTCGTCATCGGGCCGAGCGGGATGCGCTCGCTCTGGCCATTCAAGGAACAATCGACCGACCTCTCCCACTGCCTCTTCGAGCACGTGTACTTCGCCCGGCCGGACTCCCTCGTCTTCGGCGAGAGCGTCCAGGCGGTGCGGGTGAAGCTCGGCCGTCAGCTGGCGCGGGAGCACCCGGTCAAGGCGGATCTCGTGATGCCGATCCCGGACTCCGGCAACTTCGCCGCACTCGGCTACAGCCTGGAGTCGGCGATCCCCTTCGCCATCGGGATGATCCGCAACCACTACGTCGGCCGGACGTTCATCCAGCCGGCCCAGGAGATCCGCGACCTGAAGATCCGGGTGAAGTTCAACCCCATCAAGGAGATCATCGAGGGCAAGCGGCTCGTCATCGTGGACGACTCCATCGTGCGCGGCAACACGACGCGGGCGCGCGTGAAGAGCCTGCGGGAGGCGGGGGCGAAGGAGATCCACATGCGGGTGAGCTGCCCCCCGACGAAGTTCTCCTGCTTCTACGGCATCGACTTCCCGACGAAGAAGGAGCTCATCGCCAACACGCTCTCTCTCGAGGAGATCCGAAAGTTCATCGGGGTCGAGAGCCTCGGCTACCTCTCGCAGGAGGGGCTGCTGAAGGCGGTCCGCCAGCCGGCGGACTACTGCACCGCGTGTTGGACCGGACAGTACCCCATCCCGTTCGGCGGCGAAGGCGATAAGTACGCGCTCGAGAAGACGTCGGGACAAGGGTGCCGCTGAGGAGCACAATCTACACGTGTCACGTGTTAGGTGTCACGTGTCACGTGAAAGCCAAAGGAGCGTGAACGGGACGTGTGATGGCGCGGCAGTCAATATTGCTGTGACGTAACACGTGACACGTTTCACGTGACACGACCGTGGCGATTACCTATCGTTCGTCCGGTGTGGACATCGACGCGGCGGATGGGTGGCTGGCCCGGATGCGCCCCCTCATCCGCTCGACGCGCTCCCCCCGGGTGCTGGCGGACCGGGGCCAGTTCGGCGGCCTCTTCAGCCTGGCGGGCCTCGGGATGCGCGAGCCGGTGCTCGTCGCGTCGACGGACGGGGCCGGCACCAAGCTGAAGCTCGCCCAGCTCGTGAACCGCCACGAGGGGATCGGTATCGACGTCGTCGCCATGAACACGAACGACGTCCTCGTCTACGGCGCAACACCGCTCTTTTTTCTCGACTATCTCGCCGTCGGGAAGATCCGGCGGTCGCTGATGAGCGCCCTCCTGCGCGGCATCGTGCGCGGCTGCCGGGAGAGCGGTTGCGCCTTGCTCGGCGGCGAGACCGCCGAGATGCCCGGCGTCTACCGGAGCGGCGAGTATGACGCGGCGGGCTTCTGCGTCGGCGTCGTCGAGCGTGAGCGGCTCATCGACGGCTCGCGGGTCCGCGCGGGCGACGCGGTGGTCGGCCTCGCCTCCTCGGGCGTGCACGCGAACGGTTTTTCACTCGTGCGGAAGGTCTTCAGCGCCGCCGAGCTGCGGCGACACGCGCGAACGTTGCTGGCGCCCACGCGGATCTACGTCAAGCCGGTGCTGTCGGCGCTGCGGACGGTGTCCATCGGCGCGATCGCGCACGTCACCGGTGGAGGTCTTGCCCGGCGGCTGCCCAGCCTGGTGGCGGCGAGGCCGGGCCTGACGGTGCGGGTTCAGCCCGGCAGCTGGAGCGCGCCGGCGATCTTTCGAGACATTCAGCACGCCGGGCGCATCAGCGACGAGGAAATGGCGCGCACGTTCAACATGGGCATCGGGATGGCGCTCGTGTGCCGTCCCGGCGATCAGGCGCGACTCATCGCCATCATGCGCCGGGCGGAAGTCCCCGCCTGGCCCATCGGCACCATCGAGCGAAACTAATCTCGAATTGCGGAGGTTGAACATATGAGAGTATTGGTTGTGGGATCGGGAGGACGGGAGCACGCGCTCGTGTGGAAGCTGAGCCAGTCGCCGGAGGTGACGAAGCTCTTCTGCGCCCCGGGCAACGGCGGCATCGGCGAGCTGGCCGAGCTGGTCGACGTGGGCGCCGAGGACGTCGAGTCGCTCGCGGAGTTCGCCGAGAACAAGGACATCGACCTCACCATCGTCGGGCCCGAGGCGGCGCTGGCGAAAGGGATCGTGGACCTCTTCGAGAAGCGCGGCCTGCGCATCTTCGGGCCGACGAAAGCCGCGGCGCGCATCGAGTCGAGCAAGGCCTTCGCCAAGAACCTCATGAAGAAGTACCATATCCCCACGGGGCAGTTCGCCGTCTTCGATGACCCGCAGGCGGCGCGCGCCTACGTGCGCCAGCTGGGTGCGCCCATCGTCGTGAAGGCGGACGGCCTCTGCGGCGGCAAGGGGACCATCGTCGCCACGACACTCAGCGAAGCGCTCGGCGCGATCGACCTGCTGATGGAGGACCGCATCTTCAAGGAAGCGGGGCAGCGGGTGGTCATCGAGGAGCGGCTCATCGGCGAGGAGGTCTCGATCATCGTCGTCACCGACGGCGTGACGGCGCTCCCGCTGCTGCCGGCGCAGGACCACAAGCGGCTCCACGACGGCGACAAAGGACCGAACACCGGCGGCATGGGCGCCTACGCCCCGGCGCCCATCGTGGACGCGCTCCTGGCCCAGCAGGTGATGGACCGGGTCATCATGCCGACCATCCGGGCGATGGCCTCCGAGGGGCTGGTGTTCAAGGGGGTGCTCTTCGCCGGGCTGATGCTCACGAGCGACGGGCCCAAGGTGCTGGAGTACAACGTTCGCTTCGGCGACCCGGAAATCCAGGCGATCCTGCCGCTCTTGAAGAGCGACCTCGTGCCCATCCTCGACGACGCCGTGGAGGGCCGGCTCTCGATGGCCCAGTGCCAGTGGGAGCCGGGCAGCTGCGTCTGCGTGGTGCTGGCCTCCGGCGGCTACCCGGGCGACTTCCAGATCGGCAAGGAGCTCCAGGGGCTGGAGTCGGTCAAGGGCCGGCCGGGCGTGTTCGTCTTCCACGCGGGCACCAAGCGGGACCGGCCTGCCCCGACCTCGACGCGCGCCGGATCGGGGGACCGATTTCTCAGCTGGGGAGGGAGGGTCCTGAACGTGGTGGGGGTGGGGCCGGATCTCGACGGGGCGCTGAAGCGCGCCTACGACGCGATCGGCGCCGTCCAGTTCAACGGGATGTCCTACCGCAAGGACATCGGGTTCCGTGCGCTGAAGAAACCGGTCAACCGATAACCCATGACGAACGGCTAGGGAGGATCTCATGGCAAAGGCGGCGTCAACACGGACGCACCCCGGCACGACGGCACCCCGGCGCGGCGGCGCCGAGGTCCGGCCGCTGGTCGGCATCGTGATGGGCTCTGACTCGGACTGGCCGGTGATGGAGCAGGCGGCCAGGACGCTTGAGAGCTTCGGCGTGCCGTGCGAGTCGCGCGTCCTCTCGGCGCACCGCAGCCCGGAGCACGTGCGCGAGTACGCCGCCTCCGCCGCCGAGCGCGGCCTCAAGGTCCTCATCGCCGGAGCGGGGGGTGCGGCGCACCTGGCCGGCGTCCTCGCCGCCCACACGATCCTGCCGGTGATCGGAGTGCCAATCGAGAGCAAGAGCCTCAAGGGGCTGGACAGCCTGCTCTCAACGGTGCAGATGCCCAAGGGGGTGCCGGTCGCCACGGTCGCAATCGACGGCGCGGCCAACGCCGCCGTTCTCGCCATCCAATGCCTGGCCTTGTCGGATGCGCGCCTCCAGCGCTCATTGGCGGAGCACAAGCGGCGGCTGACCGACGCGAATCTCGCCGCGGACCGGACCCTGCCTCGCGCTAGCAAGAAATGACGATGCGCGCCTAGCCGATGGCTTCTCCGAGGGTGTTCGGGATGCTGGGCGATGCGCCGGATCCCGCCGCGCTCGCCGAGGCGGCCGCCGTGCTGCGCGCCGGCGGACTGGTGGCGTTCCCGACCGAGACGGTCTACGGCTTGGGGGCCGACGCCACCAACCCGAAGGCGGTGGAGCGTCTCAACCAGGTGAAAGGCCGGCCGCCGGAGAAGCCGTACTCGCTGCACCTCCACCAGGCCGAGCAGATGCGGCCCTATGTCTCGTCGGTGCCCGCCGCCGCAGCGACGCTCATCGAGCGATTCTGGCCCGGGCCCCTGACGGTCGTCCTGCCCGGCAAGGACGGGAAGACGGTCGGCTTCCGGCTGCCGGACCATCCGGTGGCGCGGGCGTTCCTGAAGGCCTGCGGCGTGCCGGTGGCCGCGCCCAGCGCGAACCGCTCCGGCTCCCCGCCGCCCACCGACGCGCAAGAGGTGCTGGCGGCGCTCGACGGCGCGGTGGACTGCCTCCTCGACGGCGGGCCGACGCGGTTCGGCCGGGAGTCCACGGTGGTCGAGGTGGTGGGCGGCCGCGTCGAGATCCGCCGCGAAGGCGCGATTTCGAAAGACGCGATTCTTCAGGCCATCGGCTGAATGAGCGGTGTGAAGCGGATCCTCTTCGTCTGCACCGGCAACAGCTGCCGGAGCGTCATGGCCGAAGGGGTCATGCGCCGCACGCTCCAGCGGGCGGGGATGGGGACGGTGAGTGTGGAGTCGGCCGGCGTCTTCGCAATGGAAGGGATGCCGCCGACCCGCGAGACGCTGCGGGTCCTGCAGACGATCGGGGTGGACGGCAGCACCCACCGGGCGCGCACGCTCACCCTGTCCATGGTCGAATCGGCCGACCTCATCTTCGCGATGGAGCAGTTCCAGGCGGAGGAGATCCTCCGCCGCGCGCCCAGCGCCGCGGACAAAGTCCATCTCCTCAAGTCGCACGGGCTGCCGCGGCCGGATGCCGAAGGCAACCCGAATATCCCCGATCCCATCGGCAAACCCCTGGAGGTCTACGAAGTGTGCTTCAGCGAGATCTGTACCGCGGTGGCGCGGGTGGCGAAGGCGCTCGGCGTCCGGCCGGTATCAGATACCTCCTCCGAAGGCGCCTCGTGATGGCCGATATCAGATACCATTTTCGCAGATGATATCCAAGAAGGTATCTGATATCGGAAAGCCCGTACGCCGAATCGCGATTGGCGCCGACCACGGCGGATTCACGCTGAAAGCGAAGCTGGTCGCGCTCCTGCGGGCGAAGGGGATCGAGGTCGCGGATCTG
Source organism: Omnitrophica WOR_2 bacterium RIFCSPHIGHO2_02_FULL_67_20 (assembly GCA_001805695.1). GTDB lineage: Bacteria > Omnitrophota > Gorgyraeia > Aquiviventales > Aquiviventaceae > 2-02-FULL-67-20. Next base: position 20,234 of record MHGT01000016.1, read on the forward strand.
GGCACCCACTCGCCCGAGCACTGCGACTACCCGGCGATCGGCTCCAAGGTGGCCGCGGCGGTCGCGGGCGGCAAGTTCGACCGCGGCATCCTCCTGTGCAAGTCCGGCATCGGGATCGCCATCGCCGCCAACAAGGTTCCCGGCATCCGCGCCGCGGTCTGCGGCGACACCGTTGACGCCGAGCGCAGCCGCGCCCACAACGACGCCAACGTCCTCGTGATGGGCGCCGAAAGGCTCAGCGGGGCCCGGGCGGCGCGCATCCTAGAGATATGGCTGGCGACGCCGTTCGAATCAGGAGGACGTCATGAGCGTCGCGTGCGGCAGATCGCGGCGATCGAACGTGCGGTATTGCAGCGGGGTAACCAGAAAAGAGCGAGGAGGGGGAAAGAGACCAGCAGCGCGTAGTCAGATCCTGATTCGTTCAGGGTACTGGTTACCGGTTACTGGTTTCCAAGATTCGCATGGCAGCACTTCGAGAGACCGATCCGGAGATCTTCGACGCCGTCCAGCGGGAAACGCAGCGCCAGCACGAGCACCTGGAGCTCATCGCCTCGGAGAACTTCACGAGCCGCGCCGTCATGGAAGCGCAGGGCTCCGTCCTGACGAACAAGTACGCCGAGGGCTACCCGGGTGCCAGGTGGTACGGCGGCTGCGAATTCGTGGATGTGGCCGAGCGGCTCGCGATCGAGCGGGTGAAGACGCTCTTCGGGGCGGAGCACGCCAACGTCCAGCCGCACTCCGGCACCCAGGCGAACATCGTCGTCTTCTACGCCATGCTCCAGCTGGGCGACACCGTCCTGGCCATGAGCCTCGCCCATGGCGGCCACCTCTCGCACGGCCATCCGAAGAACTTCTCCGGACGGTTCTTCTCCATCGTGCCCTACGGCGTCAACCAGCAGACGGAGCAGCTCGACTACGACGTGCTCGAGCAGCTGGCGAAGGAGCACAAGCCGAAGCTCATTCTCGCCGGCTACTCCGCCTACTCCCGCGTGCTCGATTTCCCGCGCTTCCGGAAGATCGCGGACGCCGTCGGCGCGATCCTGATGGTGGACATGGCCCACTTCGCCGGCCTCGTGGCGGCCGGCGTCTACCCCAGCCCGGTGCCGCACGCCGAGTTCGTCACCTCGACCACCCACAAAACACTCCGCGGCCCCCGCGGGGGGTTCATCCTCTGCCGCGCCCAGTATGCCAAGGCGATCGACTCGGCGCTGTTTCCGGGCAACCAGGGCGGGCCGCTGATGCACACGATCGCGGCCAAGGCGGTCTGCTTCAAGGAGGCGATGGGCGAGCCGTTCAAGGCGTATCAGCGGCAAGTCGTGGCCAATGCCAAATCACTTGCCGCGGCAATGGCGAACCAGGGCTACCGGATTGTGTCCGGCGGCACCGACAACCATCTGATGCTGGTCGACCTCTCGCCCAAGGGCGTGACCGGCAAGGAGGCGCAAGAGGCCCTGGACCAGGCGAAGATCACCGTCAACAAGAACGCGATTCCCTTCGATCCGCTCCCGCCGGGCAAGGCGAGCGGCATCCGGCTCGGCACGCCGGCCCTGACGACGCGCGGGATGAAGGAGCGCGAGATGGAGCAGGTGGCGGCGCTGATCGACGAGGCGCTGACCCGCCGGCAGGATCCGGCGGCACTCGCCGAAGTCGCCCGGAAGGTGGGCGTCCTCGCGGAGCGGTTCCCGCTGTATCCAGAACTTCGGAATGCCTGAGCGCGGGGATAGGATAGGTGACAGTCACCTTGGGGACACCCATTCTGAGATGAAGAAGCGTCTCGCGGTCATTACGTACGGCTGTTCCCTCGACTCGCTCTGCGGCCGTTGCGCGGTCTTGGGGATCGATCAATCCAATGTCTAAGCTAAATGTGGAAGGGTCGTCCGGCTGTTACCTCGTCGGAGATCTCCGCCTGCGGCGTCGACTCGCGCGGGACAGAAAGTCCCAGCAAGGTGCCCCCATTGATAATGTTATCACCATATGATAACATTGTACTATGCGCGTCAGGACCCGGATTACCCAGGAGGCGAGGGCGCGGGGCATGACGGCGGCTGAGCTGGCCCGCCGGCTTGGAGGCTACCGTTCCAACCTGTCCGCCATGGATGCCGGGCGGCGGGCGGCCTCGATGCGGGTGTTGGCCCGCGTGGCGGAGCTGCTCGGCTGCAGCCCAAGCGACTTGCTGTGCGTCGGCCCGCCGGCCGAGGCCGCCGTGTTTCCTCGAGCGCCATTGAATCGACGCCTTGAGGAACGAGAGGCCGCGATGCCTGACGGCACGGAGCAGGGCTGGGTGCATGCCGTCCAACTCGCCTGGAGGCGCCATTACCGAGCCGCCACGCGCGTACGATGACGCGCACGCCGATCCACGATCCGTATCGGGCGGTTATCCAGCGCTTCAACCGCCGGGGGGTGCGGTATGTAGTCATCGGAATGTCCGGTATCAACTACTATGCCAAGCGCCCTTCGGAAACGTTCGCGACGCTGGACTACGATATCCTTTTGGAGCCCACGCTCCGCAATGTCCGGCAGGCCGTACAGAGCCTCACGGACCTTGGGTTTACGCTTGGAACGGCGAGCGGCCGGTTGGAGCCAGAACAACTAACACAGGTCGTCCGCGACCGGCGGACGCTGATCGTGACCACCACTGAAGGCACCGTGATCGAACTGATGCTCGAGGTGTCCGGGTTCCCGTTTTCGGAACTGCTGCGTGATGCGGCGACGTTCACAGTACGTGGCGTGCCGGTGAAGGTCGGGCGACTCACCAAACTCCTGAAGTCCAAGCAGGTTGCGGACCGCCCCAAGGACCGCCAATTCCTCAAGCGCTATCAGTCCTTGTTGGAGGAGGCATAATCCTTCACGATGGCATCCATTAGCTCTGGGCTAACCCCGAACCCCGAACGATGATCCCACCACCTGCGCGCCCATCCCGCCTCGGCGGGATGGTGCGCTTGCACTGTTATGCTGACTGTTAGATTCCTTAGATCGCTTTTTGCGAAAGCACGGGCTGCCTACGGCAGCCCCGCGCAGGTGGTGGGATGAAGTGCCCCTTCTGTGGTCATGAGGAAGACAAGGTCGTCGATTCGCGCGGCAGCGGGGACGGGGCGTCCATCCGCCGGCGGCGCGAATGCCTCGGCTGCGGCAAGCGCTTCACGACGTACGAGCACGTCGAGGAGCAGCCGCTGATGGTCGTCAAGAAAGACGGCCGCCGCGAGCCCTTCGACCGGCACAAGCTGCTGGCCGGGCTGGTGAAGGCGTGCGAGAAGCGGCCGGTGAGCATGGACGACCTCGAGCGGCTGGTGGACGAGCTGGAGCGCGAGCTCTCCCAGCACTTCGAGCGCGAGGTGCCCTCCCGCGAGGTGGGCGAGCGCGTCATGAAGAAGCTCCACGCGCTGGACCCGGTGGCCTACGTGCGGTTCGCGTCCGTCTACCGGGAGTTCAAGGACGTCGAGCAGTTCATGCGCGAGCTCAAAGACTTGCTTGCGCAAAAGGCCCGCTAGAGTTCAATATTAGGACGCAGATAACCGCAGATTGCTGCGCAGATGACCGCCGATCTGCGGCAATCTGCGTTCTTGAATCAGCGGTAATCTGCGTCCTCTCTTGTTTTCTTTCCGGCACATCAGGCACACTTACCGTAGGACCGAAAAGGCAAACCTCCTCGCCGGCGTGCTGTGGCGGGGACCCGCCAGGTAGGGTGGTGGGCGCCGCAAGGCGGGGACGCAAAGCCGCGGGCCTTACCGCCGTGTAACGTTGAACGTTAAACGTTGCACGCGGTTGGTAGCCGGGCTGCCGAAGCGATGGCTTCAGCAGCCTGTTTTGTTGCGCGGTGGCAGCGGCCAGGAGGGCGTGCAGACGATGCGGCGGATGTTGATCGTGGAAGACGAGCGGGACATCTGCGAGTGTCTGGGGGACTTTTTCACCGCGAAGGGATTCGCGGTCGCCTCGGCGTTCAGCGGGGAGGAAGCGCTGGATCAGTTGGACGCGGGGCCGGTGGACGTGATCCTGCTCGACATCCTCCTGCCCGGCATCTCGGGGATGGAAGTGCTCCGCCGCGCTAAGGAGAAGTACCCCTGCGCGACCGTCGTCATGGTGACCTCGCTGGACCAGCTGGACTTGCGCCAGGAAGCTCACCGCTGCGGCGCCACCGGCTACGTCACGAAACCGTTCGACTTCTCGCCCGCCACCTGGTCTGTCGTCTTCTCGGCGCCCTGACGGCCATCATTCCAGATCGCTGAAGGACGCTGATATCGACGCTGATTCACGCCGATCTTCAGCGTTGATCAGCGTTCATCAGCGATCCCATCCACGAAGCTCGTGAGCTTGGCCCGCCCCCGCACCTCTTGCAGCCACTCGCCGAACCGCTCCTCCTGGCGTCGGGTGAGTGTCTCGCTCCGCAAGGCAGGCTCCTCCTGGGCGAATGCGGCCTCGTCTGGCGGGAGGTACTCCTCGGGGCGAAGCACGGCGAAGCCCCGGGCCGTCTCCAGCACCGGGGTCAGTTGGCCGAGCGGGGCGGCAAACGCCGTCTCGTTCACCGCGCGCTCGTAGCCGAGGGGATCGATGGGCTGCGTGCGGCCGAACCGGGCGCGCGTTACGGACACCCCGTCCGCCAGGACCGCCTCCTCGAACCGCACTCCGTATGCGATCCGCGCCTGCAGCTTGGCGAGAACCACCTCGGCCGCCTGCCTGGCTGAGCCGCGGGCGCGCTCGCGGATGAGGCGCTCCCGGATGGCATCGCGGACCTCCTCCAGCGGCGGCACCGTCGCCGGAATGCGTCGCGTGACTCGCGCGATGTAGACGCCGGCGGTCGTCCGCACGACCTCGCTCATGTTGCCTTCGTCGAGCTCGGCCACCGCTTGAAGGAGTGCTGGGTCCGGGCCGCCCGGCGCTGGCGAGCGTGGGTTAAGCGGGCCGGCGGTCTGTTTCGTCAGGCCGCGGGCGGTTGCGATCTCGTCGAACGGCCGCTTGGCCTCCAGGTCCTCTTCGAGGTCCAGCCCGCGCTCGGTGAGCTGCTTGCGCACCCGCTCGCTGGTGAGCGATTGGCGGACCGGTTCACGCGCTTCCTCGAACGGCTTGGGCGTGCCGTCTGCGGCCAGGAACTCGTCCTGGCGCGCCTCGTAGTGGCCCTGCAGGTCCTCATCCGTCAGGCTGACGGCGCCGGCCAGCGATTCGCGGCTGATCCCGGCGTACTCGAACGCCACCTGCTCGGGCCGCCGGACTTCGTCCGGCCGCGCCTCGTAGCGCGCGCGCACGTCGTCCTCCGTCACCGTCTTGGCGGCCCCGTCAATAAACGAGCCGGGCTCCATGACGATGACCGAGGCGGCGAGCTGCTCGTGCGCGCGGACGAACGCCGCCCGGACGTCCTCGTCCGTCACCGTGACCTCGCTGCGGACCGCATCGCGGAGTTTCTCCATGAGCAGGTCGCCGCGCAGCCACTCCTCGAACAGCTGGGGCGTGAGGCCGGAGGCGCGCAGGAAGAGGTGGTACCGCTCGGCCACGAACCGGCCGTCCTTCTGGAAATCGGGGAACCCCTGGATGGCTGAGGCCAGCTCCAGGTCGTCCACGCGCAGGCCGCGGCGCTTCGCCTCCTCCAGGAGCATCAGCCGCTCCCACGCGGCTTGATTCACCATCGGCTCGAGGACATCGAACGGCATCTGGCCCGCCACGGTCTGCAGCTTGAAGCGGATCCAGCGCTGCTCCCGCTGGAAGACCTCCCACGGCACGCTCTTGCCGAAGAGTGTTCCGGCGGTGCCGCCTTCGCCTTTCGCGGGTGTTCTGATGGAGGCGTGGAAGAAGAAGATGAAGGGCAGGATGAGGACGGCGGCGATCAGCCAACTGGTGCGGCGGCGCGCGGCTTGCGAAAGGAAGAGGCGTCGGAACATCGCGCGCGTATTGTACGCGCCCTGTGGACGCGTGGCAAGCGCGC
>MHGT01000016.1:26152-51438 GCA_001805695.1 Omnitrophica WOR_2 bacterium RIFCSPHIGHO2_02_FULL_67_20
GTACCACCCTCCGGTACCACACCCCCTCCGGTACCAGGTACCTGGAGTACCTGGTACCGCCTTGGTGGTACCGCCTTGGTACCTTGGCGGGATGCGCGCTGGTGAGCGGCTGATCAAGGTTCAGGTCGGCACGCGTCTCTGCTTCCGCGGCAGCAGTGACTGCGGTGACGAGTGCCGGAGATTCTGGCGAGCGGAGTCAGTTTTTGTAGCAGGCGTGCATGTACAGGTTCCAGACCTCTACAGGCATGCCCGGATACTGCCCTCTCTCTGAGCCCGTATATACGCGTGTATACCCTTCCGGACAGAAGCAGTCCTCGCCATCCAGGCCCGGGCCGCAAAAAGCCGGCGCCTTCAACACCCCCGGCTGACAGGTGCAACCGCCATCGTCGCAGCGTTTACTACAAAATCCCATCAGGGTCTGGGGGGCGATGAGGTCCTGCCAGGCGCCGTTGCGGAAGCCCCGGAAGGCGTTCGAGGCGGTGTTGTAGTAGATCATGCCGTTCTGCCCGCCGGATGGGTCCGCATTGAGCTGGCCCACGCGGACGCTCCCACCGTTCACGTCCAGCTTCGCCGTCGGATTCGCCGTGCCGATCCCCACGTTGCCGGTCTGGTCAACCACCAGGGGGGTGAGATCGTCGGCCTGATCATCCAGGCGCAGCACCGGCCCGGCATCATCGGGGCGCGTCACGTGCAGCCGCGCGCCCGGGGCGGCCGCGCTGCCGATCCCGACGTTGCCGCTCGTTTGCGCCAGCAGCGTCTCGCCCATCGTCCGCAGCTGGTCGTACACGCCGCGGGGGCTGGGGTAGTAGGTGGTGAGGGTCATCTCCTCGGCCACGGCGTAGGCGGCGGCGGCGAGGAAGAGGCCAAGGATGAGCCAGTGTGCCGCGTGCGGTCGCATGCCTGCCTCCACGGTCCTGCCGCTGCCGGCGGCGCGTCTTTGAGATACGTTCCCCTCGTGTCAAGGATACCCGGCGCAGGGGGGGCGTCAAGGACGGGGGGCTCGCGGGGCCTTGTAACGCCCCCTGGCGCATGCGCGCCTTGACGGCAGAAACCAATTCTAGCTATACTATAGCCAGAATGCGGTACGACGTCATCTTCGCTCCCGAGGCCGTCAAAGATGCGCAGCGCTTGAAGCCGCATCTCCGGCCCCTGGTGCGGGAGGCGATCGAGCAGTCCTTGCGTCATGCACCGGCGCGCGTCAGCAAGAGCCGCATCAAACGGCTGCGCGGCGTGTCCCGGCCGCAGTTTCGATTGCGGGCGGGGGAGGTCCGGGTATTTTACGATGTGCATGCAACCACGGTGGACATCTTGGCCATCGTGCCGAAATCGGAAGCGGCGCGATGGCTGAAACAGGAGGGAACGAGGGAATGAAGCAGCATGCGCTCTCGGAAGTCAAAGACGACCTGTCGAAGTACCTCCACTTGGCCGAGCGCGAGGAGATCGTCATCACGCGGCACGGCAAGCCCGCGGGGATCTTGATCGGGTTCCAGTCGGATGAGGACTGGTTTGAGTACCGGCTGGAGCATGATCCCCGCTTCCTGCGCCGCATCGCCTCCGCCCGGGAAAGTCTGCGAAAAGGGCAGGGCATCAGGCTAGAGGATGTGCGGTGGGATGAGGGGAAGGATCGCACCCCGCTCCTTTAATTGACACTACTTCGAGCCTCCTGTACAATCGTAAAGCTTCGCCAGGCAGTTTTTCTCCGCCGCTCACGCAACCCCAGTCTGTGACCAGAAATGACCGCCAAATCGACGAAGGACGCCCGCGGCTCCGCCGCCGGGCCGCGGCTGAAGCTCGGCCTGCCCAAAGGCAGCCTCCAGGAGGCCACCGTCCGGCTCTTCGGGCGGGCCGGCTTCAGGGTGGTCATCAGCGAGCGCTCTTACCAGCCGTCGATCGACGACGCCGAGATCGAGCCCTTGCTGCTGCGCGCCCAGGAGATGTCGCGCTACGTCGAGCAGGGCATCCTCGACTGCGGGATCACCGGCAACGACTGGGTGCTCGAGAACCGCTCGAAGGTGGAGCGGGTCGCCGAGCTCGTGTACGCCAAGCGCACCCGCAATCCGGTGCGGTGGGTGCTCGCCGCCCCCGCGGACTCGACGATCCGCAGCGTCAAGGATCTGGCCGGCAAGCGCATCGCGACCGAGCTCGTCCACGTGACCACGGCGTACCTCGCCCGGCACGGGGTGCGGGCGGACGTCGAGTTCTCGTGGGGGGCCACGGAGGGCAAAGTGAGGGCGGGGCTGGTCGACGCCATCGTCGAGCTGACCGAAACCGGCCAGACGCTCCTCGCCAACGGCCTGCGCATCCTGGAGACGATCTGCGAGTCCACGACCCAGTTCATCGCCAACCCCGCCGCACTCGCCGACCCCTGGAAGCGGCGCAAGATCGACAGCGTGCGCACGCTGCTCGTCGGCGCGGTCGAGGCGGACGGCAAAGTCGGGGTCAAGCTCAACGTCCCCGAGCGGAAGCTCCGGCAGGTGATGGCGGCGCTGCCCGCCATGAAGCGCCCCACCGTCTCGAAGCTGTGGTCCCGGGACGGCCGCGACCCGTGGTGGGCGGTGGAGACGGTCATCGAGGAGCAGCAGATCAAAGCGCTCATCCCGCGGCTCAAAGAAGCCGGAGCGCAGGACATCATCGAGTACCCGCTCAACAAGGTGATCTACTGACCGGTGCTGTTTCAATTTCAGGTGATTACACAGATTTTGACCCGATTTCGCCGATAGACCTATCGGTGAAATCATCTCACAATCTGCGAAATCGCTTCACATTCAAGCCTCCCCTCCTGGCCGTTCTTCTCTCCTGCGCGGTCGCCCTCGCGGCGGGCCTCGCCGCCGGCTGCGCCGGAGCGCAGCTCGCCGGTCCACGCGACGACCGCGCGGCGTACGGCTCCTACCTGCGCGGGCTGCTGCTCGAACGCTCATCGAAGCTGCCCGCGGCACTCGACGCCTACCAGAGCGCCCTGCAGCGCGACCGCCGCTCGGCGCTCCTCCACGTCCGCATCGGGGCCACGCACCTCAAGCTCGGCAAGATGGACGCGGCGCTCCAGGCGTTTCAGAAGGCGCTGGAGATCGCCCCCGACCATCCCGATGCCCTGCGGTGGGTCGCGATGCTCCGCGCCTCGCAGGGCCAGCTCGAGGGCGCGGTGGACGCGTACGAGCGGCTGTTGCGCCTCGATCCGGGCGATCAGTTCGTCATCAGCACGCTCGCGGACCTCTACGTCCTGCAGGGGCGGCTGCCCGACGCCATCGGGCTCTACCAGCGGCTCATCGCCGAGTCCGGCTCCACGAGCCAGCTGCACTTCAACCTCGGCGTCCTCTACGGCCGCATAAGCCGGTTCGATGCATCCATCGAGGAGCTCTCGCGCGCCTTCGAGCTCTCGCCGGAGTCGCTGGACATCCGCGTCGCGCTCGGCCTCACCTACGAGCTGAGCGGCCGGTCCGACGTCGCGGCCGCGCACTACGAGGCGGCGATCCCGCTGGATCCCTTCAACCCCCGGCTCTACCACCATGCGGCGCGCTCGCATCTGGCCGCCAAGCACTACGCGGAGGCGGCGGCGAACTACCAGAGCGTGCTGGATCTGACGCCGCGCGACATGGAAGCCATCATGGGCCTCGTGCGCGTCTGGCTGGTCCAGCGCCGGTTCGACGAGGCCGAGCGGTTCCTGGGCGCTGCGGTCGAGAAGCTGGGGCCGCTGCCCGAACTGTACGTCGTGCTGGGCATCGTCTATCGCGAGGCCGACCAGGCCCAGGAGGCGATGCGGGCGTTCGAACAGGCGATTGCGCAAAAAGGCGACTACGCGCAGGCGCATTTCTACCTGGCGGCCCAGCTCGACCAGCTGGGCCGGCGGGAAGACGCGCGGGCGACGCTGCGGCGGACGCTGGAGCTGGACCCGAACCATCCGGACGCGATGAACTACCTCGGCTATATGAATGCGGAGGCGGGCGAGCGCCTCGAGGAGGCCAAATTACTCATCGAGCGCGCGCTGGAGCTGGACCCGGACAACGGCGCCTATCTGGATAGCCTGGGCTGGGTGTGCTATAAAATGGGCCGGTTGGACGAGGCGCTGGCGCATCTGGATCGCGCGGCGGAGCTCATCGACAGCGACCCGGTCATCTTCGACCACCTCGGTGAGGTGTATTTCAGCCGGCACGAGTACGACCAGGCCGCCCGCTCCTGGAAGCGGGCGCTGGAGCTGGATGACACGCAGACGGAGGTCCGCGAAAAGCTGGAGCGCGCGATGAGCGAGGCCGCGACGAAGCCATGATTGGACAGAACGTGCCTTTTGTTCAGGGTTGGGGGCGGAAACCAGACCTCGACGCCATGAAGCGGCAGGCCCGCGAGCTGCGCCGGACGATCCTTCGGATACTGGCCAAGGCCGGCAGCGGCCATCCCGGCGGCTCGCTCTCCATGGTGGAGCTGCTGGTGGGGCTCTACTGGCACGCGCTGCGCCACGACCCGAAGCGGCCGGACTGGCCGGACCGCGACCTCTTCCTGCTCTCGAAGGGCCACGGGGTGCCGGCGCTCTACGCCGTCCTGGCCGCCCACGGCTACTTCCCGTCGGAGGAGCTCATGACGCTGCGCCGCTACCCGACGCGCCTGCAGGGCCACCCGGAGCGGGGCTCGGTGCCGGGCATCGAGATCGCCTCGGGCTCGCTCGGCCAGGGGTTGTCCATGGCCAACGGCATCGCGCTCGCCGACCGGCTCGACGGGAGCAGCCGGCGCATCTACTGCCTCATGGGCGACGGCGAGATTCAGGAGGGGCAGGTGTGGGAAGCGGCGATGACCGCCCACCACCACCGCCTCGAGTCCGTCTGCGCGATCATCGACGCCAACCAGCTCCAGCAGAACGGGCCGGTGAAGGACATCCAGGACATCGAGCCGCTGGCCGAGAAGTGGCGCGCCTTCGGTTGGCACGCCATCGAGATCGACGGCCATGATCTCGCGCAGGTCGTGCGCGCCTACGACGAGGCGAAGACGGTCCGCGGCAAGCCGCAGGCGATCGTGGCGCGGACGGTGAAGGGCAAAGGGGTCTCCTTCATGGAGCTGAACCCGGCCTGGCATGGCGTGGCCCCGAAACCCGACGAGCTGGAGCGGGCCTTAAAGGAGCTTGAGGAAACCCATGTCTAATCTGCTCGTGATCAAGGCGCCTGGTGGTTCAGGGTTCAGGGTTCAGGGTGGGGGGCAATTACCCCGAACCCCGAACCCCGGACCCCGGACCTCCTGAGGATTGTGGCGGCGCGATGGCGGATAAGCCCACGCGGGACGGATTCGGGGAAGGGCTGCTGGAGCTGGGCAAGACGCATCCGAACGTCGTCGCGCTCTCCGGCGACTTGGAGGACTCAGCCCGGGCGATCTGGTTCAAGAAGCAGTACCCCGAGCGCTTTTTCTCCGTCGGGATCGCCGAGCAGGACATGATCGGCACGGCAGCCGGCCTGGCCCTCGCCGGCAAGATTCCGTTCGCCTGCTCGTTTTCGCAGTTCGTCACCGGCAAGACGCTGGAGCAGCTGCGCATGGCGGTCTGCTACCAGCGGCTGGGCGTCAAGATCGCCGGCTCGCACGGGGGGCTCTCGGTCGGCGCCGACGGCGCCACCGCCGAGGCGCTCGAAGAGCTCGCCCACATGCGCGCCCTGCCCCACATGACGGTGATCGTGCCCTGCGACGCGCTCGAGGCGCGGAAGGCGACCATCGCCTGCGCCGACTACCCGGGGCCGGTCTTCCTGCGCCTGGGCCGAGCCCCCGTCCCCGCGATCACCAACGAGCGCGATCCGTTCCGCATCGGCGAGGCGATCGTGATGCGGCCGGGCGATGACGTGACGCTCATCGGCTGCGGCCTCATGGTGGCGCACGCCCTGCAGGCGGCCGAGCGGCTGGCGAAAGAGGATATTCACGCCCGGGTCATCAACCTCCATACGATCAAGCCGATCGATCGAGACACAATCCTGAAGGCGGCCAGGGAGACCGGCGCCATCGTGACGGCCGAGGAGCATACCGTCGTCGGGGGCCTGGGCAGCGCGGTGGCGGAGGTCGTCGTCCAGGAGCACCCGGTCCCGATGCGGTTCGTCGGCGTGGCGGATCGGTTTGGGACCTCCGGCGACCCCGCCGAGCTCCTCAAGGTCTTCCACCTCATGCCGGAGGACATTGTGAAAGCGGTCAAGGACGTCCTCCGCTTAAAGCAGAGCGCTCTGGGCTGAGGGCTCGGGGCTCCGGGCGTGAGACCACTTCGTTCAGGGTAACCGAGCACACAATTGTCGGTAGTGGTCAAGTTTGGCGGGTGACGCGGAGCCGGGGCCCCCACGCCGCGCGGAGCCGCCGGTCGAGGCCCGACAGGGCCGAGGCCCCGCCGAAGGCGGGGCCCGGTGGCGAGCACGGCGTGGGGTGGCGCAGCGGCAGGACCCGCCAAACTTGACCATCACCAAATTGTCATATGATTTGACATTTTAATAGACAAATGATATGGTTGTTCTGAGCGCGGAGGAGAGGGTGATGAGGCGGGTCAAAGGGGACACGACGCTGGTGGGGATTTCGGAGCTGCGCACCCAGGCGGACGAAATTCTCAAGGTGGCGCAACAGGAGCCGGTGATTGTGGAAAAGCACCACCGGCCGATGGTGGTGCTCGTCCCCATCGAGCAGTACGAGCGAACAGAGGAAACGCTGGATTTGCTCGAGGACACCATTCTGGGACTGCTTGCGAAAGAACGTGAACGGCATGCTCGGCGGAAGGACTATCTGACGTTAGAAGAACTCGAACGACGGGTCGGCCTGCGACGTCGATAGCGCATGTGGCAGGTCGAAATTCATCCGCTTGTCTGGGAAGAGGATTTCGTTGGACTCGATCCCCAAGCCCGCGTTCGCATCACAAAGGCAATCCGCAAGAAACTCACGACGAATCCCACTGAATTTGGCAAGCCACTCGGCGGTCTCCTGCAGGGGTACTGGCGGCTCCGAGTGGATGCCTACCGGGTCATGTACCGAGTGGAGCGGCATCGGCTGGTCGTGCTGGTGATCAAAGTGGGCATGCGACGCGATGCGCAAATCTACACGGAAGCCATTCCGCGGCTCCGAAAACTCGGCTTGCTCTGACCCGCGTGATCTTTGATCCAACGAGCGGGTGAGCATCTCATGTCAGCCACGCCATCGACATCAGCCTCGGTCTGACGCGTGTCTGACACCGTTGATGATGCGATGACACGTCCGAGCGGTGTGATGACTTGGCTGGCGACCATTGGGATTGCCGTCGGCCTTGCCATAACGGGTGAAGTTTGCGCCGAGGTCCAAGCGCTTGACATCAAGGACCAGATTGAGCGCCGGCTTCGTGATGAGCTTAAGCAGGCGGACGATTCACTCAGGCAGGTGGGGCGCGAAGCACCACAAGCCGAAGTCCAGCCGGAGACCGCAGAGTTCAGGCAGGCGGTCGACGAATGGGTAAAGCAAGAACGCCGCCGGTCTCAAAACCTACTGGCCTTGATTCACAAGACCGCGGCCCCGCACATCCCCCAGGTGTTGGCCGACCTCTACGTTCACAGTCTCACGAGTTCTTCTGAGGCCTATCCAGACAGCCACTCCTTAGAGTCCTATCTTGCGATGCTTGGCCCGCAGGCCGTGGGCCCACTGGAACGCCACTACGAGACCGCTGCCCCTCACGTCAAAGAGCAGATCGTGATGGCCACGGGACGCCTTGGAGTCCCCGAAGGATTACCGCTCGTGTATCAGGGACAGACGCATGAGCTTCCTCGCATACGAATAGCGGCTATCACAGCGCTTCGGCTGATTCGAGGCCAGGACGCCAGAGAGGAGCTCTACGCGTTTCTCGATCAGGAGCTGGACGAAACCGCCCTCATGGGGGCCATCCGGCAGTTACAGTACCTCAAGGATCCGCGGGCGATCGAGATCTGCCTCACCTTAATCGAGGGGCGGCGGCTTCCGATGGCTTCATTCAGTTCCTGTGTTACTGGAGCTGAGACGGTGCCGGAAGCGGGCCTTGAGCAGCATGTGGTGTTGATGCTTCGCGCCCTCAAGGAGGAGGATAGCCCGACCCGGTTTGACGCATCGCAGTTGATCATGCGGCTCACGCAGCGGGCCAGCGTGGCGCAGCTTGCTCCGATCTTGCCGGAGCTCTTGGCGGCACGCTACCATGAGGGGACGACGGTGACTCTATCCGGCCCGCCACCGGAGCCGGCCGGCCGGCCGGAACTGCCGGTTTGGAACGCGCACAACGCCGGCCAGGTCCTCCAGCAGATCGCGTCGGCCCTGAGCCCGGAGGACATCAGAGGCTGGCTTGAGGAACACCGCCAGGCGTTGCTCCCGAGACTGTATCTGGAAGACCTCCTCTCCCAACGCGATGCCGGGCCGGTCGTGTCGCTGCCGGGGGCGTTCGTCTTTCAGGTTGAGGTGCGCGATGCATCCGGGACCGTGCTGTCCTCCGGCTCGGTGTCGCTGGGAGTGGGACAAGACGCCGCCTTTGACGTGACGGCCAAGACGGCGGGCGCGTTCACCTATCGATGCAGCACCCATCTCGCTCTGGATCGCAAGGAGTGGCGGTTTCTGATGGAATGGTTTCAGATCGAGTTGAAGCCGTATGGGGTGGGCTTCACCGCGGAGATCCCGTTTCACGGAGCGTATGAGATCGCGCTGGGGGAGTCCCGTCGGCAGAACGAAGTGCTCATGTGGTCCATTCGCCACATGGAGTGAACGCGACGGTCATGGCGTCTCTCTTGCGCCTGCGCGCGCCCGCCAAGCTCAACCTCTACCTGCGCGTCCTCGGCCGGCGGCCGGATGGCTACCATGAGATCGAGACGGTCTTTGAGCGGATTGACCTGGCCGATGAGCTGACGTTTGAGCTGCACCCGAGCGAGGTGCGGCTGACCTGCTCGGACTCCTCGCTGTCCTGCGGCGAGGACAACCTCATCCTGCAGGCGGCCCGATTGCTTGAGCGCGAGGCCGGGGTTTCGGCCGGCGCGCGACTCCACCTCGAAAAGCGCATTCCGGTTTCGGCCGGGCTTGGGGGTGGGTCCTCGGACGCGGCCGCCGCCCTCCTTGGTCTTAACCGATTGTGGGACTTAGGGTTGGATCGCGACCGCCTCATCGAGTTGGCTGCGCGGCTGGGCTCGGATGTTCCGTTTTTTCTCTCGCCAGAGCCCTTCGCCGCCGGGCGGGGGAGGGGGGAGCGCTGCGAGCCCCTGGGGGTGTCGGCGCGCCTGGCCCACGTGCTCGTCGTCCCGCCGGAGCGGCTCTCGACGAAAGAGGTCTACGCAGGAGCGCATTTCAACTTGACAGCGCGCACACCCTCGATTACGATAGTCACGCACGCCTTACGCAACGGCCCCGCCATGGCGGGGCTCGCTGACGGGTTGTGGAACGATCTCGAACCTGAAGCGATCCGGCGTTGTCCTGTCATTGCGACCATCCAGGCGCACCTACGGGAGCAGGGTTGTCTCGGCGTCCTCGTGTCCGGCAGCGGCTCGTCCGTCTTCGGGCTGTGCGCGGACGGCACACAGGCGCATGAGGCGGCAGCCCGGATCCGCGGCTTCGCCCCCGGCGAATGGCGGGTCGAGATCGTCCACACCGAACATCCATCGCGTATCGTGACGCCCGCCCTCCCGTGAGGCGGGTCCTGGCGGCGTACGAGGCGGAGCTGGCGAAGACGCAGATCGGCCATCCATTCGGGATGACGGCGCATGACACTGAGGCGTAAGTCTCACAAGTTGTCTGATGTCCAGGGACCTTTGTGCAAGCCCGGATTGGGGAGTAGTGTAACGGCAGCACAAGGGGCTTTGGACCCCTACGTCCAGGTTCGAGTCCTGGCTCCCCAGCTTTTAGTGGAGCCAAGGAGCAACGCGTGCACGCATCCGTGTTTCGTAACGCAGCGAGGCGATAACTCATGAGAACCCTGCAGGCGATCATCTTGGCGGCGGGCGAAGGCACCCGCATGAAGTCGGAGCTGCCCAAGGTCCTGCACGTCATCTGCGGCCGCCCCATGATCTCCTACGCGCTGGACCTGGCGGCCTCCTCGGGCGTCAAGCAGCCGATTATCGTGCTGGGCCACGGCGCCGAGCAGGTCAAGCCGTTCCTGCCCAAAGAGGTCAAGGTCGTCATGCAAGCCAAGCAGCTGGGCACCGGCGACGCGGTGCTCGCGGCCAAGAAGTCGCTCACCGGAGCCGGGGCGGTCCTCATCCTCTACGCCGACACGCCGCTCCTGCGGCGCACGACGGTCCAGAAGCTCATCGAGACCCACTTCAAGACCAGCGCCACGTGCACGCTGCTGACGGCGCACCTGGCCGACCCGAGCGGCTACGGCCGGATCCTCCGCAACGAAAGCGGCCAGGTCGCCGGCATCGTGGAAGAGGCCGAAGCCAACACGGCCCAGCGCGCGATCCGCGAGATCAACGTCGGGCCGCTCGTGTGCAATGCCCAGCCGCTCCTCGAGGCGCTGGCGGTGGGCAAACCCAGCGCCTCCAAGAAAGAGGTCTATTTCACCGACATCATCTCCCATATCGCCCGCCAGGAAGGCGCCAAGGTGCAGGCGAACCGCGTCGAGGAAATCGCGGAGGCGCTGGGCATCAACTCCCGCACGGAGCTCGCCCGCGCCATCGGCGTCATCCGCCAGCGCATCGTCGACGCCCACCTGCACAACGGCGTGACCATCGAAGATCCTCAGGCCACCTTCATCGACCACGGCGTGACCATCGGCGCCGACACGATTATCCATCCGTACACCGTCATTGAGACGGGAGTCTCCATCGGCAAGCGCTGCGCCATCGGCCCCTTCGCCCGCCTCCGGCGGGGGGTGTCGATCGCCGAGGAGACCCGGGTCGGCAACTTCGTGGAGCTGGTCCGAACCAAAGTGGGGCCGCGGGTGCGCATCAACCATGTCAGCTACCTGGGCGACGCGACCATCGAGGAGGGGGTCAACATCGGGGCCGGCACCATCACCGCGAACTACGACGGGCAGAACAAGCACGAGACCCACATCGGCAAGGGCGCTTTTATCGGCTCCGACACGGTGCTCATCGCCCCGGTCAAAGTGGGGCCGGGCGGGATCACGGGCGCGGGCAGCGTTGTCACGAAAGACCACGACGTTCCGGCGAGGGGCATCGTCGTCGGCGTGCCTGCCCGCCCCCTCCTGGACCATCGCTCGGCCGTCCGCCCCCCCGGCCCGACCCGGACGAAGGCCGGGGCCGGCGGCGCTCACCCAGGGCAGGCCGGGGCCAAGGCCGAGCCCGGCGCACAGGCCAAGACCGCCGGCCACGCGGCGCGGACCAACGGCGAGGCCAAGCGGAAACCCGCGCGCTCACCCGTCTTAGCCAAACGGCCCGCCGGCCGCCAACTCAGCGTCACACCCCGACCGAAGCCGACTGCCCGCGTCCGGAAACCCGCCCGCGCCGTCAAGCGGCCGGCGGCCAGGCGGCAGAGCGCCCGGCGGCCGCCGGTGCGAAGGCAGCTGGCCAAGGCGCGCCGATAAGCCGGAGACGCCATGGTGAAGACCATCCCCCAGAAAACCCAGCCACGGGCTCCGCAGGGGCGCTACCGCCTCTCGGCGGAGCTGGCGATCTTGAGCGGGAACGCGAACCCGGCCCTCGCCAAGGCGATCTGCCGGCAGTTGAAGGTGCCGCTCGCGGACTCCTTCGTGGGCCGCTTCAGCGAGGGGGAGGTGCGGGTCAAGATCAACGAGAACGTGCGCGGCAAGGACGTGTTCGTCGTCCAGCCGACCTGCCCGCCGACGAACGACAACCTGATGGAGCTCCTGATCATGCTCGACGCGCTCAAGCGCGCGTCGGCCCGGCGCGTCACCGCCGTGGTCCCGTTCTACGGCTACGCGCGCCAGGACCGCAAGGATCAGCCGCGCGTGCCCATCACGGCGAAGCTGGTGGCGAACCTCATTACGACGGCGGGAGCCGACCGCGTCCTGACGATGGACCTCCATGCGGGTCAGATCCAGGGTTTCTTCGACATCCCGCTCGACCACCTCTATGCCGTCAGCGTCTTCGAGCAGTCCCTGCGGCGCAAGCGGCTCAAGCAGCTCACGGTGGTCTCCCCGGACGTGGGCGGCATCAAGATGGCGCGCGCCTACGCCAAGCGGATGCGGGCGGACCTCGCCATCGTGGACAAGCGGCGCGACAGCCCCGAGTCGACCGAAGTCATGCACATCCTGGGAGAGGTGAAGGGCAAGACCTGCGTCCTCGTGGACGACCTCATTGCGACGGGCAGCTCGCTCGTCGAGGCGGCCGCAGCGCTCCAGCGGGCGGGGGCGACGGAGGTGTACGCCTGCGTCACGCACCCGGTCCTGTCCGGGCCGGCGAGAGCGCGCATCGCCTCCTCGTGCCTCAAGGAGCTCATGGTCACCGACACGATTCCGTTGAGCGACCAGAAGCGGCACCAGAAGATCACGGTGCTCTCCGTCGCGTCGCTCCTGAGCGAGGCCATCCGGCGCATCCACTACGAGCTGTCCATCAGCGTCCTCTTTGACGGCATGCCGGGCTAACCAGAAAGACGAGGGAACGCATGGCAAAGACGAAGGCGGCCATTCGACACGAACTGACGGTCAAGAAGCGGGCCGAGCAGGGCACGCGGCCCGTGCGGCGGCTGCGGCGCCAAGGGCTGGTCCCCGGTATCGTCTACGGCCGGGAGATGGAACCGCTGGCGGTGTCGGTGAACCAGCGGGAACTCACCCGGCTCTTCCACTCGAAACACGGGGAGCACGCCCTGGTGACGCTGCGGCTTCAGGACAGCAAGTCCTGGGAGAAGCCGGCGCTGGTCCACGCGATCCAGCATGACCCGGTGGACGGCCACGTCGTGCACGTGGATTTCCACGCCATCCTCCTGACCCAGCGGGTGAAGGTGAAGGTCCCGGTTCTCCTCACGGGCGAGTCGGCGGGCGTGAAGCAGGAAGGCGGCGTCCTCGAGCACTTCCTCCGCGAGATCGAAGTCGAGTGTTTGCCCACCAACATCCCGGCCGGCGTCGAGTTTGATGTCAGCGCAATGCAGATCGGCGACACGGTCCACGTCAACGACCTCACGCCGCCGACGGGTGCTACGATCCTGAGCGATCCCGCCGGCGTCATCGCGTCGGTCCAGAAGCCCAAGGAAGAGAAGCCGCCGGAGGAAGAAGCGGCGGCCGTGGCCGAGCCGGAAGTGCTCCGCGAAAAGAAACCTGAGGTAGTACCTGGCGGTGAAACTGAGCCGGCCAAGGGCGAGAAGGGCGCCCGCCCCGGATCCGCCGAAGGGCGGGCCGGGGAGAAGCCCGCCGAGGGCAAGAAAGAGAAATGATGTATTGTTCGGGGTTCGGGGTTCGGGGTTCGGGGCATACCGGTCCGCCCCCAACCCCCCACCCCGAACCCTCAACCTTGTCAGTTGTGTAGTGAAACTGATCATCGGGCTGGGCAATCCCGGCCACACCTATCACGGCACACGGCACAATGTGGGGTTCGCGGTGATCCAGCGGCTGGCGGAGCGCCGCGGCGTGGACATCCGCGAACGGTATGCGAGTCCCGACGCTCGTCCGGCGGGCGTCTACGGCGAGTATCGGCATGGGCCGGAGACCGTCCGCTTGCTGATGCCGTGGACGATGATGAATGAATCGGGGCAGGCGCTGGGGGGGCTGGATGTCCCGCGCGAGGCGCTGCTGATCGTCTGCGACGACGTGAACCTGCCGCTGGGAACCCTGCGTTTGCGGCCGACGGGCGGCGCCGGAGGGCATCACGGCCTCCGCTCATGCCTCGAGGCCCTGGGCACCGAGGACGTGCCCCGGCTGCGGGTCGGCGTCGGCACGGACGCGCTGCCCCGCGATCTTGAAGCCTTTGTCCTGGCGCCCTTCCAAAGCGATGAGCAGCCGGCGATCCGGCGGGCGGTCGAGCAGGCGGCGGATGCCTGCCAGATCTGGGCGGCGGACGGGATGGAGACGGTGATGAACCGGTACAACCGAGTACAGGATGCCTGACGGAGCGACACGACCGTACGAAGCGCTGGTGATCTTCAGGGCGGGCGGCACCGAGCAGGACATGGCGCGGCATGCGGCGCAGCTCGAGGGGCCGATCAAGAAACTCGGCGGCCGCATCGAGACGACGCAGAGCCTCGGGCGGCGCAAGCTGGCGTTCCGGATCGCGAAGCAGACGGAGGGACACTACCATCTGCTCCGCTTCCAGGCGCCGACCGAGCAGATCCGGGAGCTGGAGCGGCTCTTCCGCCTGGACGAGGCGGTCGTCCGCTTCGTCATCCTCAGCGCCGACGAGATCGCGCCGTTTGCCGGCGTGTCGCTGAGCCTGCGGCCCGCCGGCGCGCGCGCCGGAGCCGGGAGGAACTGATGGCCAGCTACAACCGCGTGATCCTGATCGGCAATCTCACCAAGGACCCGGAGCTGCGCTACACCCCCTCCGGCACGGCCGTGGCCAACCTGCGCCTCGCGGTCAACTCCTTCTTCAAGGACCAGGCCGGCCAGCGCAAGGAAGAAACCTGCTTCGTGACCGTGGTCGTCTGGAGCAAGCAGGCGGAAACCTGCAATCAGTACCTCAAGAAGGGCCGCCCGGTCCTCGTGGAGGGGCGGCTGATCTACCGCAGCTGGGAGGCGGAGGGCAAGACCCGCTCCCTGCTAGAGGTGCGGGCGGATCGGGTCCAGTTCCTCGGCTCACCGGGCGGTGCGGCGGGGGGCGGCGGGTTCCGGGATGAGGCCGCGGCCGGCGCCGGAGGGCCTTCCGAGGAGTTGCGCAGCAATGAGCCGGTCACACCTGCGGCGAACCCCGCCGAAGGCGGGGAGGCCGAGCCGGTCAGCGGCGGAGACGCGGACGTCCCCTTCTGATGGGGGGAGCAGAGATGATGAGACGGTGGAATTTTAGATTTTCGATTTCGGATTTTGGATTACGGAGCGACGACCACGCCAAAATCCAAAATCCAAAATCAAAAATTAGTGAGGGTTGTTGAGGAAGCCATGCCACCACTTCGACGGGTGTTCATCAAACGGTCCTGCCGGTTCTGCTCCGAGAAGGTGGAGCGCATCGACTATAAGGACTTGGAGCGGATCGGGCGCTACGTGACGGACCGGGGCAAGATCATTCCCTCCCGGCTCACCGGCACCTGTGCTGCGCATCAGCGGATCCTGACCCGCGCCATCAAGCGGGCGCGGTTCATGGCGCTGCTGCCCTACGTTACGGTTTAGCCCGTTGAGCCCGTTGGCCCGTTGATGGCCAACCGGCTAAACCGGCCAACGGGCCTAACGGGCTTAACGAACGAGAGAAGCAGGAGCGCATGGACGTCATTCTCTTGAAAGATGTTAAGACGCTGGGCGTCGAAGGCGCCGTCGTCCACGTCAAGCCGGGCTTCGCCCGGAACTACCTGCTTCCGCAGGGGCTGGCTGCCGTCTCGACGCCCGACCGCCTGAAATCGGCCGAGACCGCCAAGCGCCGGCGGCTCGAGCAAGACCGCAAGGCCCGCGAAGAGGCGGACGCGCTCAAGCGGCGGCTCGAGAGCCGCCCCCTGACCTTCACGCTGAACGTGGGCGATGATGGCGCCCCCTTCGGCTCCGTTAGCGTGCACGACTTGGCCGATGCGCTTGCGCGCGAGGGGCATCCGGTGGAGAAGCGCCTCATCCAACTGGAGCAGCCGCTCAAGACGCTGGGCGCATTCGAGGTGGCCGTGCGGCTGCGTCCGGACGTCGTCGCAACGCTGAAAGTCTTGGTGATGAAAGCATGAGGGCGTTCAGCCGGGCTCAACGGGCTCAACGGGCCCAACGGGCTCAACGGGATTAACCGACGATGGACCTCTCAGAGCTGACGAGCATTGAGCGGCTGCCCCCGCAGAACCTCGATGCGGAGCAGGCGGTGCTGGGCTCCATGCTGCTCGAAGAGAGCGCCATCCTCGCCGCCGCCGAGCACCTCGACGAGCCGGTCTTCTACAAGGACGCCCACCGCAAGATCTTCGCCGCCCTCCTAGCCCTGTACAAAGCCACCACCCCCGTCGACCTCATCACCGTCACCGACGAGCTCAAACGGCGCAACCAGCTCGAGGAGGTCGGGGGGGCGAGCTACCTCGCCACGCTCACGAGTATTGTCCCCACCGCGGCCAACGCCGAGTACTACTGCCGGATCGTCAAGCAGAAGGCGATCCTGCGGGACCTCATCCGCGTCTCCACCCGCATCGCGGGCGACTGCTACGAGGAGGCCGTCGAGCCGGATGTCCTGCTCGACCGGGCCGAAATGATGATCTTCGACATCGCCTCGAAGAAGCTCAAGCGGGATGCGGTCGCGATGAAGGATATCATCAAGAGCTCGATCGAGATGATCGACACCCTGTACCAGCGCAAGGGGATGATCACCGGCATGCCGACGGGCTTCCTCGAGCTCGACCAGCAGCTGGCCGGCCTGCAGCCCGCCGAACTCATCGTCGTCGCCGGCCGGCCCGCGATGGGCAAGAGCAGCTTCACCCTCTGCGTCGCCGAGCACGTCGCGATGGCGGAGAAGGCCGGGGTGGCGATCTTCAGCTTGGAGATGTCGAAGGAGAGCCTCGTGCAGCGCATGCTCTGCTCGCACGCCCGGATCAACGCGCACAACGTGCGCTCGGGCATGCTCTCCACGAGCGACTGGCCCAATCTCACCAAAGCGGCGGGGAAGCTCTCGGAAGCCCCGATCTTCATCGACGACTCGCCCAGCGTCTCCATCCTCGAGCTGCGCGCCCGGGCGCGTCGGCTGAAGAGCCGGCACAACATCGGCCTGGTCATCGTGGACTACCTCCAGCTCATGGAGGAGTCGGCCAATGCGGAGAACCGCCAGCAGGAGATTTCGCTCATCTCCCGAAGCCTGAAAGGGCTGGCGCGGGAGCTCGGCGTCCCCGTCATCGCGGTCAGCCAGCTCTCCCGCGCGCCGGAGCGCCGCGAGTCGTTCCGGCCGCGCCTCTCCGATTTGCGGGAATCCGGGGCGATCGAGCAGGACGCGGATGTGGTGCTGATGCTCTTCCGCGAGGACTACTACAACATGACCGATGAGAACAAGGGGATCGCCGAAGTCATCATCGCCAAGCAGCGCAACGGCCCGACCGGCACCGTGAAGCTGGCCTTCATCAACGAGTACACCCGCTTTGAGACGCTTGCCCAAGCATGACATCCAACATATTTTGGATTTTGGATTTTGGATTTTGGACAGAGAGATCCCGACCAGCCGGACGACCCCACAAATCTAAAATCCAAAATCTAAAATCTAAAATTTCATGGGCGGCGCTACTTGCAGTCCTGATGTTGGCTGCTCCCGCAGGATGGGCCGCCGAAGGCGACCGGATCGCGGCGGTCGACGTCAGCGGCGCCCGGGTCGTCGCCAAAGACACCATCCTGGCGAAGGTGCAGACCAAGGCCGGCTCCCCCTATCAGGGCGCCGTGATCAGCGAAGACATCCGCCGGCTCTTCGCGCTGGGCTACTTCACCGACGTCCGGGCCGACGTCGAAGAAACGCCGGAGGGGTTGAAGCTGATCTTCGTGGTCGCGGAGAAACCGGTCATCGACGCCATCCGCATCGAGGGCAACCGCTTCCTCGGCCACGCGCGGGTGCTGGAGCTCTTTGCCGTGAAGGAAGGCGCGCTGTACGACCCGCGGAAGGTGAAAGAGGGCATCGACCTGATCAAGGCGGAGTACGCCCGCAAGGGCTTCTCCGAGGCGGCGGTCGTGTCGCGGATGGAGGCGAGCAGCGCGGCCAACGCGACGGTCCTCCATCTGCTGGTGGAGGAAGGGCCGCGGATGCGGATCGTGCAGGTCCTGGTGGAGGGCAACCAGGTCTTCCCGGACCGCCGGATCCGCAAGCTGCTCAAGACCAAGCGCCGGGTCTGGTTCCGCTCCGGCGTCTACAACGAGCAGGCGCTCGAAGAGGACCTGGAGCGGGTGAAGGCGTTCTACCGGAAGAACGGCTACCAGGACGTGGCGGTCACCGAGGAGCTCCTGCGCGACCCGTCCGGGCGGGGACTCTACGTCTACCTGAAGATCAGCGAGGGGCTCCAGCACCGCATCGGCCGCGTCGCCATCGACGGCATGGTCCTCTTCCCGGAGCGGGAGCTGCGCCAGGTCATCACGCTCACGCCCGGCTCGGTCTTCAGCACCGAGGCACTCCAGGAGGACCTCAAGCTCATCAAGCAGTACTACGGCGACCGCGGCTACATCCATACGGAGGTGGTGCCCGACCCCCAGCTCGACCAGGCGACCAAGCGCGTGAACCTGACGTACCACATCGCGGAGCGCGAGCTGGTCTCTGTCCGGCGCGTGGACGTGAAGGGCAACCTGCGGACGAAGGATGTCGTCGTCCGGCGGGAGCTGCGCATCTACCCCGGCGAGCCGTTCGATGGGGCGCGGATCCGCAAGTCGGTGGACCGGCTCTATAACCTCGGCTTCTTCGAGGAAGTGAGCGTGGATACCGCGCCGACCGAATCCCCCGACAAGGAGGATCTCGTCGTGCAGGTGAAGGAAGCCAAGACCGGCTCCTTCAGCTTCGGCGGCGGCTTCTCGTCGGTGGACCGGCTCGTCGGCCTCTTCGAGGTGGAACAGCGAAACTTCGACTGGCGCAACGTTCCCACGTTCACCGGCGCCGGGCAGGATGTGCGCTTCCGCGTGGAGGTGGGGACGGTGCGGCGGTTCTTCGACCTCTCGTTCACCGAGCCGTGGATCTTCGGCCATCCCGTGTCGTTCGGCGTGGACCTCTATAACCGCACCCGCCTCCGGAGCCGCAACCTGGGGCTCGGCTTCGAGGAAGAACAGCGGGGCGGCGGCATCCGCCTGGGCAAGGCGTTCACGGACACCGTGAGCGGCGGCCTGAGCTACCAGCTCTATCGAACCGCGATCTCCGACGTCGTGGAGGAGGCCTCCGCCGACCTGAAGGCCGAGCAGGGACGCAACACCGTCAGCGTCGCCGGCACCTCGGTGTCGGTGGACACGCGGAACAACCGCTTCGACCCGACGCAGGGCCTCTTCGTCTTCGCCTCGGCCGACCTCGCCGGCGGAATCTTCAGCGCCGACAAGGACTTCTACCGGCTCCAGGCGGGTGGGTCCCACTACTGGCCCCACTTCGACCGGTTCGTCTTCGAGTCGCGCATCCGCACCGGCCTCGTGAACGCCTACGGGGGTTTGGAGGAGGTGCCGATCTTTGAGCGGTTCTTCAGCGGCGGCTCCGGCACGATCCGCGGCTTCGAAGAGCGCCGCGTGGGCCCGCGGGACCCCGCCTCCAACGACCCGATCGGCGGCGAGGCGACGGTCGTGATGAGCGCCGAAGAGGTCATGACGCTCGTCAAGGACGAGCGGGGCAAGCCGATCATCAAAGGATCGGTGTTCCTCGACGTCGGGGACGTGTGGCGCCGGGTGAGCGACTACGGCGAATCGCTGAAGACCGGCGCGGGCCTCGGCGCGCGGGTCAACACGCCCATCGGGCCGCTGCGCCTGGACATCGGGTTTCCCGTCAGCGAGCCGGCGGAGGGCGAAACGCGCAAGCCGCGGTTCCACTTCAATATCAGTCGAAGCTTTTAACGGCCGAGACAGGAGACCAGAGACATGAGACAAGGGAGTGTGGGGATGCGGTATGTCATGTCACGCCAGCGGTTGCATACAGCACGGTTCATCGTCATAGCGACGGCGCTCATCACGGGTCTCCTGTCTCCCGTCCCCTGTCCCGTCGCTCACGCGGAGGAGCTGAAGATCGGCTACGTGAACCTCGCAAAAATCTTCGACGGCTACGAGCGGACGAAAGCCTCAGAGGCCGCCCTGGAGAAGCAGGGCAAGCTCAAGGAAGACGAGCTGGAGGGCCGGATGGCGGAGCTGAAGAAGCTGCGCCAGAACCTGGAGCTGCTGGGCGACGAGGCCCGCGAGGCGAAGTCGCGCGAGATCGAAGAGAAAGCGGAGGAGCTGCAGCGCTTCCGCAACGCCACCGCCCGCGACCTGGGGCGGGAGCGGGATCGGACCGCCCGCGACATCCTCAAGGCGATCCAGGACGGCGTCGACAGCTATGCCAAGGCGAACGGCTTCACGCTGGTCCTCGATTCCCGCTCGCTGCTCTACGCCACGCCCGCGCAGGACGTCACGGACGGGGTGTTGAAACTCTTGAACGGCCCGGCGGCCGCCAAACCGAAGCCGTAACGCTTCACGACGGCCCACCGCAAGCACGCGCATGAGTGAACAGCAGCACACGATCGCCAGAGACCTGTTCATGAACGGCCTCGGGATCCACACCGGGGAACCGGTGTCTGTGCGCGTGCTGCCGGCCCCGCCCAATACGGGCATCGTGTTCGTCCGGACCGACCTGCCGCACCGCCCGGCGATCCCCGTGAAGTCCACGACCACCATCGACATCAACAAGAGCATCCGCCGCACGACGGTGTCCAAGGACGGTGTGGAGATCCAGACCGTCGAGCACTTCATGGCGTCGTTGTGGGGGGCCGGGATCGACAACGCCTACGTCGAGGTGAGCGGGCCGGAAATCCCGGGGATGGACGGCTCCGCCATCCAGTTCCTCCAGCAGCTCAAGGCGGCGGGGACGACCGAACAGCCGGCCTCCAGGCGCTACGTGTCGCTGCGCGAGCCGGTGTTCGTGGAGGAGGGCGAATCCGCCATCGTCGTGTTCCCGGACCGCACGCTGCGCATCTCCTACATGCTCAACTACGACCACCCGCTGCTGCGGTCGCAGTTCGTGTCCTATACGCAAGACGATCCGGCTTCCTTCGAGCACATGATCGCGCCGGCGCGGACCTTCTGCCTCAAGGAAGAAGCCGACCGGCTCCGGGCGGCGGGGTTCGGGAAGGGCGCCTCCTTTGACAACACGCTGGTCGTCGGGCCGGAGGGGGTCATCAACAACACGCTCCGCTTCCACGACGAGTTCGCCCGGCACAAGATTCTGGACCTGCTGGGAGACTTGTACCTGCTCGGCGAGCGCCTGCGGGCCCACGTCGTTGCGATCAAGAGCGGGCACCCGCTGAACGTGAAGCTGATCAAGAAGCTCGGCCAGGCGATCGAGCACTGGAAACTCGGCTCGCTCCAATCTGCGACGACGGATGTGATGGTGGGGCCGCAGCTCGATATCACCCAGATCGAGAAGATCCTCCCGCACCGCTACCCCTTCCTGCTCGTGGACCGGGTCACCGAGCTCTCCGAAACGCGGGCGGTCGCCCTCAAGTGCGTGACCATCAACGACTATTTCTTCCGCGGCCACTTCCCGGGGCGGCCGGTCATGCCCGGCGTCCTGATCGTGGAAGCGATGGCGCAGGTCGGCGGGATCATCCTCCTGAACAAGCCGGAGAACCACGGCAAGCTGGCGTACTTCATGGCGGTGGACAACGTGAAGTTCCGCAAGCCGGTGGTGCCCGGCGACGTCCTCGTGATCGAGGCGGAGCTCGGCAAGCTGCGCACGCGCACGGGGCAGGTCCAGGCGAAGGCGCTGGTGGATGGGAAGGTCGTGTGCGAGGGCGAGCTCATGTTCGCCCTCGCCGACTGAGGAGGGCGGTTTGGAAGCGATGGCGACCCAGGCGAAGGCGCGCAAGCAGCCGGCATCCGGCAGCGCCGTCCAGGTCCACCACACCGCCATCGTCCACCCCAACGCGAAACTCGGTTCGGGTGTCTCCGTCGGTCCCTATACGGTCATCGAGGAGCACGTGACCATCGGGGCGCGGACGCGCGTCGGGGCGCACTGCGTCCTCGAGGGGCGCACGACGATCGGCGAGGAGTGCCAGATCTTCACCGGGGCGGTGATCGGCAGCATCCCGCAGGACCTCAAGTACCGGGGCGAGGCGAGCACCCTGACGATCGGCGACCGCAACAAGATCCGCGAGTACGTCACCATCAATCCCGGCACCGAGGGCGGCGGGGGCCGGACGACGATCGGCTCCGACTGCCTCCTGATGGCGTACGCCCACGTCGCGCACGACTGCACCGTCGGCAGCCACGTCATCCTCGCCAACAGCGTGGCACTCGCCGGCCACATCACCATTGAAGACCACGCCGTCGTCGGCGGCCTGGTGGGCATCCACCAGTTCGTGCGCGTGGGCCGGCTGGCCATCATCGGCGGCTGCTCGCGCGTCATCCAGGACATCCCCCCGTACTCGACGTGCGTCGGCTACCCGGCGGCCATCTTCGGCATCAACCGCGAAGGGCTGCGGCGCGCGGGGGTCTCCAGCGACGTCCAGCGCCGACTCCACCACGCCTTCCGCATCCTCTTCTTTTCCAAGCTGGCGATGAGCCATGCGCTCCAGGAGGTCGCCAAGGATGCGGACCACTGTCTCGAGCTCCAGCACCTCATCGCCTTCATCCGGGCGTCCAAGCGCGGCATCCCGCGCCCGTAGTTTCCCCCCGCCAACCATGGCCGCCCCTCTTGCCGTCATTGCCGGCTCCGGCCGCTTTCCCTTCCATGTGGCGCGGGGGGCGAAGCGCCGGGGGCTGACCGTCGTGGCCCTGGGCATCCAGGGCTGGGCGGACCCCGCGCTTGCGCAGGAGGTGGAGCAGTTCGAGCCGGTTGAGGTCGGCCAGCTGGGCCGGCTCATCGAGCGGCTGAAGGCGCACGGTGTCGCGCAGGCGGTCATGGCGGGGAAGGTCACGAAGGAGGTCCTCCTCGAGGGCCGCACGGCGTTCGATCCACAGATGCAGCGCCTGCTGTCGGGGCTGCGCGACTTTTCCGTCGGCGCGCTGCTGGGGGCGATCGGGGCGCGCCTCGCGGCCGAAGGGATCACGGTCCTCGACTCCTCGACGTTCGTGACGGACGACCTCTGCCCGGCGGGCGTCCTGACGGCCCGCCGGCCGAGCCCCGCCGAAGAGGCGGACATGGCACTCGGCCTGCGCGTGGCGCGGACGCTTACGGCGTTCGACGTGGGGCAGACGGTCGTCGTGAAGGGCCAGGTGGTCGTCGCCGTCGAAGCGCTGGAAGGGACCGACGCCGCCATCCGCCGCGCGCACGCGCTGGCCGGGTCCGGGCTCGTGGCGGTGAAGACCGCCTCGCCCGACCACGACCGCCGCTTCGACCTGCCGGTCGTCGGCCTGGACACGCTCGCCGTGCTGCGCGAGGCCGGCGTGTCCTGTCTGGCGGTGGAGGCGGGGGCCGCGCTCATCCTCGACCGGGCGGCCTTCCTCGAGGCAGCCTCGGCGGCGGGTATCTGCGTCGTGGGAGCGAGCCTGCCGTCCGGCTGACCCCGCGCCAGACCGAACGATGTTCCCCCTTCGCGACACCATCCCGTCCCGCCGCGTGGCGTGGGTGACCCGCGGGCTCCTCGTGGCCAACGTCGCCGCCTTCGCTCTCGAGCTGCGCCAGGGCGCGCGGCTGGAGTCCGTCGTCCACCGCTTCGGCGTCGTGCCGAATTCCTGGATGGTGAGCAGCGCGAGCGACTTCTTCGACTGGCCCCGCCTCTTCCTGACGCTGCTCACCTCGCAATTCCTGCACGGGGGATTCCTCCACCTGGCCGCGAACATGCTCTACCTCTGGATCTTCGCCGACAACGTCGAGGACCGGCTGGGGCACGCGCGGTTTCTCTGGCTCTATCTGGGCAGCGGTGTCGCCGCCGCCGTGTCCCAGATTCTGGTGGTCCCCGGCTCCGCCGTGCCGATGGTCGGGGCGAGCGGGGCCATCGCCGGCGTGCTCGGGGCGTACCTGCTGATGTTTCCCGCCGCGCGCATCATCACCTTGGTGCCGCTGGGGCCGTTCCTCCAGACGTACGAAATCCCGGCCGCCATTTTTCTGGGGATCTGGTTCCTCATCCAATGGGTGCAGGGGCTGACCTCCATCGGGCAGGTCGCCGATGTGGGCGGCGTGGCGTTCTGGGCCCACGTCGGGGGGTTCGTGAGCGGGATGGTGCTCTCCGCGATCCTGCGCACGCGCCGCCGCTGGTGAACCACAGAGACACAGAGTGTCCACCGAAACACAGAGGGGCGTTTCCGGACTGTTTCTGTGTCTCTGTGGATTTCTGTGTTTCTGTGGTGTCAGGAGTTGGATGATTCCAAGATGAATCCAGAGCGGTTGCTCGAACAGGAGAAAATATCGTACGCGCGGGTCAGTCCGCCGTGCCCGGTCTTCGGCGCCTGCGGCGGCTGCAGCCTGCAGGATCTCGCGTACGAAGACCAGCTCGCCCTCAAGCGCCAGCGGCTGAGCCGCGCCTTCGCGCCGTTGGACGGCATGCCGGCCTGGGAGCTCATCGGCCTCGAGGAGCCGTGGCGCTACCGCAACAAGGCGGAGTTCACCTTCGGCAGCGCCGATGGGACGCTGACGCTCGGCTACCACGCGGCGCGCTCCTTCTGGCGCATCGTGGATTTCGAGGACTGTTTGCTGATGCCCGAGGCCGCGATGCGCGCCACGCGCCTCGTCCTGAGGCTGGCCACCGAGGCCGGGCTGAGCGCCTACCATCCGCGCACCCACGAGGGCTTTTTCCGCTACCTGCTCGTGCGGGCCAGCCGTGCCTCGGGGCGGCTCCTGCTGTGCCTCATGACGGCGCCCGGGCCGCGCGAGCCCATCGAGCGCATGGCCGAAGCGATCCGCGCGCAGGAGCCCGCTGTCGCGAGCTGCTACTGGGGGGTGACCGCGCGCCTGGCCGACATCGCGGTGCCGGAAACGCTGACCCGGCTCTGGGGCGAGGAGCTGTTCGAAGAGCGGGTGGGGCCGTTTACGGTGCAGCTGCACCCGCTCAGTTTCCTCCAGCCGTCACTCGTCCAGGCGGAGCGGATGTACGACCGGCTCAGCGAGGCGGTGGCCGGTTTCTCAGACGGGACCGGGTGGGATCTCTACTGCGGGATCGGGCTGGCCGGGTTCTATCTGGCGAGACGCGTCCGGAAGGTCTACGGGGTGGACAGCGAGCCGCACCACCTGAAGCTGGCGGAGGCCAACGCGGCGCGCAACGGTGTCGGGAACATCGAGTTCAAATTCGGGAAGGTGGAAACCCTGCTGATGGACCGCCGGTTCTGGCTGCAGGAGGCCAAGCCGGATGTCGTGGTGGTGGACCCGCCGCGCGCCGGCCTGCACCCGCAGGCGCTCTCCTCGCTGCTCGCGGCCCGTCCTCGGCGGATCGTCTACTTTTCCTGCAACGCCCAGTCGCTGGTGCGGGACCTCGCCGTGCTGCTGAAGAGCTTCCCGCGCTACCGCCTCGCCAGCGCGCAGGCGTACGACATGTTCCCGCAGACCAACCACGTGGAGACGGTGCTGGTACTGGAACGATAGACTCGGCGTCCTCAGCCCCTTCGCCCTTCGCCCTTGACCCTTCGCCCGGCAGTCAATTGCAGGATGCGCAGGAGCTCGCCGTGGATGCGGCCGTTGGTCGCGACCAGCTGCCGGCCTTCCAGTGTCGGCACGTACCCATCAAAGTCCGTGGACCGGCCG
>MHGT01000017.1 GCA_001805695.1 Omnitrophica WOR_2 bacterium RIFCSPHIGHO2_02_FULL_67_20
TTCTCGCACCAGTACGTCTTCACAACCCGCGCGCCCAGCTCCGCCGCGATCCGGCAGCTCAGGGCCAGGTAGCGGGCTTCCCGCTTCTCCAGCTCCTCTCCCACGGCCGTCACCGCCATGACGGGAATGTCGTACGGCTCGCAGTCGTTCACCAGCTGCGCAAGATTCTTCAGGGTGGCTTTCTCATGGGCGCTTCCGACGAAGACCGACACCCCAACCGCCGAGGCGTTGAGCCGGAGGATTTCCTCAATGGAGGTCGTGAGCTCCTCGTCGGAAAGATCCTTTTTCGCCATGCTCGTGCAGCCGGAGACTCGCAGGATAATCGGCTTGCTCCCCACGGGGTCGATGGCAGAGCGCAACACACCGCGGGTGCAGAAGATGCCATCCACATACGGCAAGAGCGGCGTGATGGTCTCGCCCGGCCTCTCGAGGCCCCGAGTCGGTCCTTGAAAATAGCCGTGATCGATCGGCATGAAGAAGCACTTGCCGCCCGGCATTAATTGACTGAGCCTGTTGCGCATCCCCCAATCCATGCTGTGCGCCCCCCACATGTTCTCACCGTGCCTGCGTTTCAGGCCTGACGATCAGATACCCCTTGCCGATCAGCCAATGATGAAACTGATACGTCGTATACTTGCAGTCCGTCTTGCAGATTGTCCGCAGGGCCTCATGCGCTTGAGAGCCGTCCTGCTCAGCCTCAAGCTCCAGCTGGATGGGACACTGGATGTCCTTGCAGAATTCCCGTCGCTGGTACTCTCTATATCCGCTCATCGGCATGATTGATCAGGCTACACTCTGGGGCACCGGAGCGTCAAGGAGAAAGAGGCCGGTGCCAGGGGAATTCTGGAATTCTGTGGACAGCATACGGATCTCGCGGAATGAAGTGTGGTAGCTCCCGGAATTCCGCGGATTTTCCTTGCGTCGGCCGCTCGCCCGCCTCGCCATCCGCCAATGGCGGATGGCGGGCGAGGCTCTCACCGGCCTAATGGTAAAACAAAAGAATTGGAGCCGGCGAGTGGAATCGAACCACCGACCCGCTGTTTACGAAACAGCTGCTCTACCTCTGAGCTACGCCGGCACGACACGTAAGGGACGCTATTGTAGCGCGTCCCAGGGAATCGGCGCAACCAGACAAGCGCCCCGCAGCTCGCGTCCGCCTCCTTAACGCGTGCGCCGGTAACGTTTACCCCGGTAACGTTTACCCAGGAAGACGTTTGTCCGGGTAAACGTCACCCGGGAAGACGTCTGGGTGGCGCAGCGGCAGAACCCGTCGCAGCCGACACCCCCCCACTAGCACGTCGGTAGGACGTTCCCCCTGAAGAGAACGAGATCGCTACTAATACAAACGCAGTAAATCCTGTGGCATGATTACAGTGATGTTCGAATGATTACAGTGATGTGTCGTCATCCAAATCACTGGAATCAATTTTGGAATCACTGGAATCGTCACAATTGTTAGTTCGTTTGCTATAGTAGCGTGGGGGAGGAGAGCGACGGGCGCTATCGCTTCGATGAACGGAAGCACGCGTTGAGGAAGGTCAGGATTTCCGGCTGGTCGAGCGCCTGCGAGAGCGCCCATACCCGGCGGCCCGAAGCCGCTCGTGCAGGAGACGAACACCTCGGAAGGTTCGGCGCAGTTCGGCCTCGCTGGGTGCGGCCGCCGGGTGGCGCCGGCGATAGACTTCAAGCAGGTCTCCCGCCTGACCGAGGCGCCGGCTCGGGCTTGAAGGCGGCGGCTGCGGCCGCGTGCCGAAGTAGCGGCGGAGCGCTTCCCGCACCAGCTCGCTCTTCGTCCGATGCTCCTCGGCGGCGACGGCCTGCGCCAGCCGGCTCATGTCCGGTGGAAGCGAAATGGTCCATGTCCGTGTCACCCGCATCAGGGCCTCCAGCATTAGATATTACTTTGTCTTACTTGGTAAGATAGCACATATCCGGCGATGTTTCAAGGCGAGGCCGTATTGCGGCGTTGGAGCGGCCACAGATGGCAGCTGGTGCCCGCGGCCATGCCGGTGAGCGATTACGCGGGCTCCGCCTCAGCGGGCGGGTGGCAGGGCGATGCGCCCGCCCCGGCCAACGGATTTGTGGAGGGCGGGCCGGGGAGCTACACCGGCATGGGTGAAGAACGGAGCTTATTCTAAGCGCCTATAGCGTCGGACGCAACCGCTCGGCTGCTAGGGGTGACCGGTGCGACGTTCCACGCGGGCTGCGACGGGTGACGCGGAGGCGGGGCCCCCATCCGCCCGGAGCCGACGACGGCGATAGTCCGGCGCGGCGAGGACGGATGGGGTGCCGCAGCGGCAGGACCCGTCGCAGCCGACACTCCCCGGCTGCTAGAGCGTGGGAGCGGAGAGGACGGGGCGCTCGGCGGAGACGGCGGGACGGAGCAGCGTCACCGCGATGGTCGTTCCGGCGCCGACGGTGCTGCGCAGCTCCAGCGAGCCGCCGTGGAGCTCGACGTAGCGCTTGGCCAGCGTCAGGCCGATGCCGGCCCCTTCATACGCCCGGTTCAGGCGCCGGTCCACCTGGTAGAACGGCGCGAACACCTTCTCCTGCTCCTCCGGCGGGATGCCGATGCCGGTGTCGGCGATCCGGATCACCACCGCGTCGGGCGAACCGGTCAGCTCGACGTCCACGCGGCCGCCTTCCTTGTTGAACTTGATCGCGTTATCGAGCAGGTGCTCCAGCGCGGCCACGCACCGGCCGCGGTCCGCCTCCAGGGGCAGCGGCCCGTCGGGAACGCGCACCGCAAGCGCGATCGAGCGGGCCGAGGCCTTGGGCGTCATCGCCGCCGTCGCCTGCTGGACCATCTCCTGAGCGGTCATCGCCTGACGGCGCAGGACGATCTCGTGGCCGTGCATGAGGTCGATGAGCTGCTGGAGGAGCCGGTGCAGCCGCTCGTAGGCGCCGATGAGGACGTCCAGCGCGCGATCCTGATCGCTGGAGAGCGGCCCCAGCGTCCCGTCGGCGAGCAGGTAGATCCACTCGCTCATGAGACACAGGGGCGTGTTGATCTCGTGGGAGAGTGCCGCCAGGAACTGGCTCTTGAGGTCGTTGAGCTCGGCCAGCCGCCGGTTGAGTTCCTCGAGCTTCAACGCCCCCTCCCCGGAGGCCCGCAACTGCCGGTTCAGGCTGACACGCTGCTGGCACCGGTAGAGGATCGCCTGGATCTGCACGATGTCGAAGGGCTTGGTGATGAAGTCGCAGGCGCCATACTTCATCGCGTCCACCGCACCCTCCACCGATGGATACGCCGTGATCACGACGATGTTGAGGAGGGGATCCAGGTGCTTGAGCTCCCGGAGCAGCTCAAACCCGCTGAGCTTGGGCATCTTGATGTCGGTGATGACGACGTCGGCGGGGGCTTCCTTGAACTGGGAGAGCGCGTCGAGCCCGTCGACGGCGAGCCGGACGGCGCAGTTCCTCGCCGTCAGGATCTGTCCGAGGAGCTGCCGGACTTTCGGCTCGTCGTCCGCGATGAGAACGTCCAGGGGGGAGGGCATCGCTTAGTCTCGGCCGCCGCGCGCGGCGCGCCGCCGGGAGGGAAGAATGGCGCCGGGTCCCAGACTTGCACTGGGGACGCGCGGCTTTTCAGGCCGCCGCTCTACTACCTGAGCTAACCCGGCGATGGACCGCGTGTCACGTGTAGGAGGGATGGGAATGGGGTGCCCCCGCGCGTCTGGCTGACAGCAAGGCATTATAGGCCGGGGCGCAAAGGAGTGTCAATGCTACCGGAGCCGCGGTGGTGTTTTAATTTGAGGTGATTTCGCAGATTGTGAGATGATTTCGCCGATCGCTCTATCTATCGGCGAAATCGATTCAAAATCTGTGTAATCATCTATAAGGCCGTCAGATTAAGACAGTACCCGACCACCGCCCCCGCCGCGATGAGCGCGCCCGCAGACCGTCTCATGTCCGTCCCCTCCCGCTCATGCCTGTCCAGGCCGCTGATGCCGCCAATCCGACGTACGCCCCCAGAGACACCCAGAGTCCCCGTTCAATGGCGACCCCGATGAGGGACCGGGACGTATCGAGCGCGAGGAGCTTCCAGGCCCCTCCCGCCGCCACCGCCACGCAGACCAGCAACACGCCTCCGGCGACCGCCGGATGCCGGCCCCACCCCGTCAACAGCACGCCGCAGAGGAGTGCGGCGCCCGGCACCAGAAAGACGGCGCCGCTCTTCAGCGCCGCGTGCTGGCGCGTGTTGGTGAGCCGCTCGAGAAGCGCTACCGCCACTCGCGTCTGCTCCTGGCGGACGAGCCAGGGAATCTGGATGCCGCGCACCTGCCACGGAAACTCGGTGGCCTCCGGCAGCGCCGCGGCGATGGTCTCTCCGCCCTGCCTGAGCTGGATGGTCACGCGGCCGATATCATGCGGCCCGCCGCCGGCAAGCGCGGCGAGCTTAGCACCCCGCAGGTCGAGCGTCACCCATGGCAGGAGGAACCCCGCCAGCGAGGCCGCGACGCTGAGCCAGGCCACGATCAGCGCCGCGCGCGGCGCGGCCTGCGGGCGGCGCCGCGGCGATTGTCGCATAGGCACGGGAACACTCGCCACGTTCCTCAACCCCCGGGCACGAGTAAGCGGTGCCATCCCGTGACGGCAAGCTTCAGCCCGATGAGTGCAAGCAGGATCAGCACGAACCGGTGGAAACCGGCGACGGACAGCCGCCGCACCAGCCGTTGCCCGATCCACGCGCCGGCAAACGCGACCGGCGCGAGGCTGACGAGGACCGGTCCCATGGCGGGCGGGATCAAACCCTCCGCGAGATAGACGGGCAACCGCGTCGCGTCCACGATCAGGGCAAGGGCCGCCGAGGTCCCGAGATAGGCCGGCTGCGGCAGGCCGAACGCGAGCAGGCAGACGGCGCGGACGGCGCCGCCGGTGCCGAGCAGCCCCGCGACCACGCCGGAGATGGCGCCGCCGCCCATCAGCGTCAGCGGTGCCGCCGGCAGCCGCAGCCGGCCGGGAAGGAGCAGATCGCCGGCCACATAGAGGAGGAGGAAACCGCCGAAGAGCACCTCGACCGCCGCGGACGGCAGCCGGGCGGCGATGTGCGCGCCGAGGAAGCTGCAGACGACTCCGGTGAGCCCGAACTGCGCCCAGGTGCGCCAGTGGATGTGGCGCCCGAAGAAGAGAAGGCGCGAGCAGGTCCCGAAGAGATGGAAGACGGCGACCACCGCGATCGCGACTTTGGCGTCCAGGAACAGCATCGCCAGCGGCGTGAAGACCGTCGCGGCGCCGAAGCCCGCCATCGCCCCAATCGCCTCGGCCAACCCGGCGCACACCAGGAAAGCCGCCCATGGACCGAAGGCCATCACGCGAAGAGATCGTCGGGGACCGGGCCGGTAGTGCGGGGTGCTGGCCGGGGCGCGCGGACGGAAGGCGGGGAAGCGGCGGCCGGCGGCGGGCCGCCCGGGTCGCCGGAGGAGCGGAGGTGGAGCCACCGGCAGAACTCGCACGCCGCAGCGCTCGGCGGCAGCGCTCCGGCAAGACAGCGGGTCGCCTCCGCGAACACCCGGTAGGCTTCATCCGGATCCGTGTCGACCGTGTGGACCGCCACCCCGAAGGGGAACCCCTGGTGCAGCGCCCCCTCGATCGGGAAGTAGTAGACGACGTGCGCGGTGCGGCTCGTCCGGTGGCCGTTGCGCTCCAGGAGCAGCGTATAGACGTCCATCTGGAACTGGTAGTACGTTTGGGTATAGCTGAGATCGTCCGGCGCCGAGGCCCGCGTTTTGTGGTCCAGCGGAGCCAGCCGGCCGTCGGGCCGGATGACGCAGTCGTCCAGCTTGCCCCAGAGCCTCGCGCGGGTCTCGGGGTCGTTGAAGCCCAGCGTCAGCGGATGCATCGACAGCGTGCCGTCCAGTTTCCCGGCAATGAGCGGCGGCAGGACGCCCTGCTGCCGGTACTGCTCGAAGTACCCCTTGAGGACGCGGTCGATGCCCGACGGCAGCGACGGGAACGGCCCGCGGGGCCGCTCCAGCTTGCGGTTGATGTGCAGCCAGAAACAGCGCGGGCATTCCTGGAAGAGCTTCAACCTGGACGCGGAGAGCTGCGGCATTAAACGAGATTACACGGATTTTGAAATACGATTACACAGATGGTGAGGGCGATGAGCCGCTCGCGCAGTTCGGCCTCGCTCTGGCTCATGCCGCTATTGTACGACAAACAAAAACGGCCTGCCAGCGGCAGGCCGAGCACAGGCAAATGATGAAGTCGCGGGAGCTCGATAAGGCGACCAAAGCGCCCTCAGAAGCTTCGGCAGCTAAGCAACCCTACCGCGCGGACCAGACCGTGAGGCGCCTTTCCCCCACCACCTGTTTCGCCGCCACTGGCGGCTATCGGCCTCTTTGGCCGATTCGCCTTCGGCGAATGAAATAGGTGGTGGGGTGCGCTTCTCCAGCGCTCGCCCCTGCCCGTCCCTCACAGCGCCCCCCGGCAGGCGGGCGCTGTGCCGACACGGCGTAGGCCTTGAGCTTTGCGACCCCGCCTTTCGGCGCCCGCCACACTGCGTTGGCGGGTCCGCCACGCATGGTGGCGGAAGTGTGCCCTTATCGGCTCCCAGATTCAGAAGCTACCACATCTTATGCCTATTTTGCAATGGTCTGTTGTATTTTATAGTACCAGACTTACGTCTGGTATAACGACGGAGGAAAGGCCGCCTCGGCGCGGGCGATGCGTGCTACGCTCGACTCGAGCTCTCCGGAATCCAGGCGGCCTTCCTTATAGGCGTGCCGGAGCGCGGTATGGGCCTCGTGCGCCGCGCGCAGGTCGGAACAGATGAGCAGCAGGTCGTGGCCCGCTTCGGTCGCCCGGACCGCGGCTTCCCCCATTGTCCCCAGCGTCCGCAAGGCGCCCATCTCGAGGTCGTCGGTGAGAATGGGCCCCTGGAATCCCATCCGGGTCCTCAGGAGGTCGTGGATGAGGCGGCGGGAAAAGGTGGCGGGCAGCCGTGCTGGCTCGCCCAGCCCCGGATAGCACGCGTGCGAGGACATCACCATCGCCACCCCGGCGCGGATCGCCGTCTCGAAGGGCGGCAGGTGCACCTCTTCGATCTCCTGCCAATCGAGCGTGATGGTCGGCAGCGTCTTGTGCGGATCGCGAGGGACCGCGCCCAGCCCCGGGAAGTGTTTGGCGCATGCGGCGACGCCGTGCGACTGGAGGCCGCGGATGCGGGCGGCGGAGAGCTGTGCGACGCGGTCGGGGTCCGAGCCGTACGACCGCTCGCCGATCACCGGATCCGAGCCCTCGACGAGGACGTCCACGCACGGCGCGAGGTTGACGCTGACGCCGAGCTGCTTCAGCTCCTCCGCCTCCGCCGTTCCCTGCCGCTCGACCGCCTCGGGCGGCTGCGTCCTCCCCACCGTCAGCGCGTCGGGGAACCGCGTCACCCCGGAGCTGAAGCGAACCGTCCGCCCGCCCTCATGGTCCACCATCACCCAGAGCGGGCGTCCGAGCGAGTCTCGCAGGCGGCGCACGAGGCGCCGGAACTGATCGGGGGCCTCGAAGTTCCGGCTGAAGGCGACGAGGCTCCGCGCATGGGTCCTGCGCAACCCCTCGATGAGGTCCGGGGTCGCCTCGCGACCGGGGAATCCGACGGCGAGCCGCGCGCCGATCAACGCGTCCAGGTCCATCACCACTACTGTACTCCACCCGCGCCCGGAACGGAAGCAACGCCGCTGACCTCTGTGTCTCTGTGGAATTCTGTGTTTCTGTGGTGTCATGCGGACGGCTTGCAGCACTCCGGCCGCGGTGCTATCCTGCTGGCGACATGCCCCGCGGGATTTCGTATCACCGCCTGCCCACCGAACAGCCGCTTCCAGACAGCCGCCGCCTCGATCGCCTCTCGCCGCCGGAGCTCCTGCGGCTGATGAGCCGCCAGGACCGCCGCGCCGTCCGCGCCGTCGAGCGGCAGCACCGCCCCATCGCGCGCGCCATCCGCCTGATCGCAGGCTCACTCCGCCGCGGCGGTCGGCTCGTGCTCGTCGGCGCCGGCACGAGCGGGCGGCTCGGCGTCCTCGAGGCGGCCGAATGCCCGCCCACCTTCTCGACGCCGAGCGCCCTCGTCCGGGCGGTGATGGCCGGCGGCCGGGGTGCGGTCTTCCGTTCGCGCGAAGGCGCCGAAGACGACCGCGGCTCCGGACGGCGCGCCGTGCGGAGCCGCGTCCGCGCCGGCGACGTCGTCGTCGGCATCGCGGCCAGCGGTGTGACCCCGTTTGTCGACGCCGCGCTGAAGGCGTCGGCCGCGCGCGGGGCCCGCACCATCCTGATCACGGGCAACAAGCGCAGCCCGATGCGGGCGACCGTGCGCATTACGCTCGCGACCGGGCCGGAGCTCCTCGCCGGCTCGACCCGGTTGAAGATGGGCACCGCGACGAAACTGGTCCTCAATATGCTGACGCTGGGGACCATGGTCCGGCTCGGCAAGACGTACGGCCATTGGATGGTGGACGTGCGGCCCGCCTCCCGGAAGCTCCAAGCACGGGCGCTGCGCTTGGTCGCACGGCTCGCCCCCTGCTCATCCCGCGCGGCGCGCGAGGCGCTGCGTCGCTCGCGCGGCAGCGTGAAGGCGGCCGTCCTCATCGCGCGCCACGGCCTGACGGTGGCACAGGCGCGCCGACGGTTGGCGCGGGCCGGCGGCTCGCTGCGACTGGCGCTCCAGCGTGGGGTCTGACCCCATGACGCTGGCGCTCGGCTTGATGTCCGGCACTTCGTGCGACGGGATCTCCGCGGCACTCGTGCGGTTTCACGGCCGGTCGCTGCGCGTCCTCGCCGAGCAGACCCAGCCGTACGCCGCCGCCTTCGCGCAGCGGCTCCGACAGGCGGACGAACTGGCGGCACCGGCGCTCTCGGCACTCAACATGACGCTGGGGGAACTCTTCGGCCACGCGGCGCTGAGACTGCTGAAGCGAGCGGGAATCGCCCCGCGCCGCATCGCCGTAATTGGCTCGCACGGCCACACGGTCTACCACGGCCCGCGCGACCGGATACCTTCCACGCTCCAGCTGGGCGAACCGGCGGTCATCGCCGAGCGCACCGGCCTTCCCGTCATCGCGGACTTCCGCATGCGCGATATCGCGGCCGGGGGCGGAGGCGCGCCGCTCCTCCCTGCCTTCGATGAAGCGTTCTTCGGCAATGGGCCGGTCCGGGCGATGCAGAACATCGGCGGCATCGCCAATGTCGCCGTCGTCGGGCGCGGCCTGCGGCCGCTGGCGTTCGACACCGGACCGGGCAACTGCCTCATCGACCTCCTCGCCCAGCAGGCCTCCCGGGGCCGGCTGCGCTTCGATGCC
The DNA here is from genome assembly GCA_001805695.1 of Omnitrophica WOR_2 bacterium RIFCSPHIGHO2_02_FULL_67_20. GTDB lineage: Bacteria > Omnitrophota > Gorgyraeia > Aquiviventales > Aquiviventaceae > 2-02-FULL-67-20. The sequence goes on from MHGT01000017.1 coordinate 9,288, forward strand.
GACGGGCATCTCGCGCGGCGCGGCTGCATCGACCGCCGGGCGGTGGCGCGGCTCTGGCGCCACCCGTACTTCCGCCTCCCGCCGCCAAAATCCACCGGGCGGGAGCTGTTCAATGCGGCCTGGCTGCGCGACATGCTCGGGCCGCGGTACGCCGCAGTACCCGCAGACGCGCTGGCCACCCTCACGTACTTTACGGCCTACGCCATCGCGGAGAGCCTGAAGCGGTTCGCGCCAAAGCCCCCCCGCGAGCTCATCGTCAGCGGCGGCGGCGTCCGCAACCGCACGCTGATGGACCACCTGACGAGTCTCGCGGCCCCGGCCCGGGTCCGCTCCATCGAGCGCTACGGCATTCCGGCGCAGGCGAAGGAGCCGGCGGCCTTCGCCTGGCTGGCCCTGCGGACGCTCCAGGGACGCGTCAACCATCTGCCGCATACGACCGGCGCCCGCCGCGCGCGCATCCTCGGCGCGATGACTCCGCGCGCTCCATGACCACGCATCGCCTCCTCCCGGACAATGGCCGTTCCCTTCGCCCTTCGCCCTTCGCCCTTCGCCTCTTCCATGCACTGGCTTGACTGGTCCATCGTCGGCCTCTTCTGCGCCATCAGCCTCGCCATCGGCCTGCTCCTGCAGCGCACCGCGGGCCGCGACCTCGAATCCTACTTCCTCTCCAACCGTTCGCTGGGCTGGTGGCTCGCCGGCACCTCCATCGTGGCCACCGCCTTCTCGTCGGACACCCCGCTCCTCATCACGGGCATGGTCCGCCGGCGCGGCATCTGGGGCGTGTGGGAGGTCTGGGCGCTGGGCATCAGCACGATGCTGGCGGTGTTCGTCTTCGCCAAGCTCTGGAAGCGCGCGAACGTGATGACGGAGGTGGAGCTCGTCGAGCGGCGCTACAGCGGGCGCGCCGCCGCGTTCCTGCGGGCGTTCAAAGCGGTGTACTGGGGGCTCGGCTACAACTGTTACATCATGGGCGCGTGGCCGGTCACCGGGATGGTGAAGGTGCTGGAGGAGGTGACGGGGCTCGGCCGGGGACAGATGATCGTCGCCTGCGCGCTGCTCGGCACGGTCTACACCTCGCTCTCCGGGTTGTGGGGGGTGGTGCTGACCGACGCGTTCCAGTTCGTCTGGGCGATGGCCGGGGCGGTGATCTTGGCGGTCGCGTCGGTGGGCGCGGTCGGCGGTCTCGCCGCGCTCGCCGAGCGGCTCCGTG
>MHGT01000018.1:0-7818 GCA_001805695.1 Omnitrophica WOR_2 bacterium RIFCSPHIGHO2_02_FULL_67_20
CAAACGCAGTAAATCCTGTGGCATGATTACAGTGATTTTCGAATGATTACAGTGATGTGTCGTCATCCAAATCACTGGAATCAATTTTGGAATCACCGGAATCGTCACAATTGTTAGTTCGTTTGCTATAGTTGAGCACTCATTCGTCTCGTACCTAACAATATGTATAATAGTATGGTAAATAACCCATATCTATGCTATTCTTGTGACTGAGCGATGGACCGCCACTTCGGGAGCTTTGTTTGGGATGCGAAGAAAGAAGCGGCCAACATCCGAAAACACGGCGTCGATTTTGAGACCGCCGCGAGAGTCTTCAAGGATCCGGACAGGAAGATCTACACCGATGAGTTGCATGGCCAGCCAGAGGAGCGCCTGTTCTGCCTCGGAACGGTCAGGGGCAGGGTCCTGACCGTTCGGTTTACCTATCGAGAGGGCCGTATCAGAATCTACGGAGCAGGGTACTGGAGAAAGGGGAGGCGCTACTATGAGCAAGCGGACACGTAAGACGGACTTCCCCATTGGGAAGCTGACGAGAGTCGAAGATAGCCTCCCCCCGCCGGAGAAGTTGGTGGTGCCGGGGGAAACGATCAAGGTGACGCTCCTCCTCAGCAAGTCGAGCGTCCGGTTCTTCAAGCGCCAAGCCGCGCAGCACCAGACGAAGTACCAGCGGATGCTAAGAGAGCTAGTTGACCGGTATGCGGAGCAGTTTTCAAAGTAACAGCCTGAGCCGACCTAAGGCACCGAGGGGACAGGCATTTGGCATGCCAATAGCCCCGCCTAACTGATCCAGGCCGGCGCATTTGGAATGCCTTCTTTTTATTCAGAACTTGCGCCAGGCACGCTCCTTTAACGGCATCCACCTGCTCTGTCGAAAACCCGCTTCGAAGTGACCATCGACACGCCGGGCGGCTTCGCGGGTGACGCGGAGCCGGGGCCCCCACCCGCCCGCAGCCGACGACGGCGATAGTCCGGCGCGGCGAGGACGGGTGGGGTGGCGCAGCGGCAGGCCCCGCGAAGCCAGCGGGAGAGCGGGTTTTCGACAGAGCAGCATCCACCCCTTTTTCGTTGCATTCACGGCCTACGTCGGCTACACTTGTGATACACTAAAGATACACAAATGTATCAGCCCAAGTATACGATCACAGAAACCCTTCTCGGCCGTGTGAGCGAAGCCGAAACGCTCCGGACCAAGATCCAGACGGCTCCGGTCCAGGTGGCTTGGCTGGAGAGCATTCGTCTGGAGGCGCTGGTGCGCCGGGCCCACTTCTCGACAGCCATTGAGGGTAACCCGCTCACGCTGCCGGAAGTCGAGGCGTTGGCTGGGGTGAAGAAGGTTGAGGTGAAAGATCGAGCACAGCGCGAGGTGCTTAATTACCTGGCCGCTCTGCGGTGGATTGCCAGGCAGCCGGCAAAGGCCTCGGTGACGGAAGCCGCGGTGCTGAAGCTCCACCGGATCATCGTCGCCGGATTGCTGGAGCCGAAACTGGTTGGAGCTTACAAAACTTCTGCCAACGTCATCATGTCCGCGGGCCAGGTCGTGTACCGCCCGCCCGGGCCGCACGCGGCCAAACCTGGGACGCGCGCGTTGGTTGAATGGCTCGAGGGGCCTGGACGAGCGACCCACCCGATTGTGGCCTCAGCCTGCGCGCACTACGAGGTGGCCCGATTGCACCCCTTCCGGGATGGCAACGGCCGGGTGGCCAGGGCCCTGGCTACCTGGGTGCTCTATCACCGAGGATTCGATACCCAACACCTCTTTGCAGTCGATCAATACTTCAAGGAGGATCACGAAGGGTATTACCAGGCCCTCCAACGGGTCCGCCAAGAGGGCGAAAATCTGATCTCGTGGATCGAGTACGTGGCGTTGGCGGTTTTGGACACCTTACACCGCACGTGCCAGCGCATCGAGCAGCTGGCTCTGCCGCCTTCGGCCAAGGGACTGTCTCTAACCCGGCAGCAGGAGCGGCTGCTCCTTGAACTGCGGGGCAGGCGGGGGATGACGATTGAAGAGCTCCAGCGCCTGCTGGGGGTTGAACGGGTGCAGGTGTATCGGGTTCTGCGTCCCCTGGTAAGCAAACGGATCGTGGACAAATCAACCACCCGACCTGTCGTCTATCGCCTCGCGCCGAGACCTTAGAGCCTCTACAAAAAGACCTGACATCATGCACGAAATCATGTTAGCCTATACGGGAGTCGTCCCGGGGAACGGAGTCCTGCATGGCGAAGATCCTCGTGGACGACTTAGTTGTGTATCTGTATCTCTGCGGTGTCGGGTGTCGCTCTCGCGTAACCAGGAGACGTCATGGCACAGACGGCGACAGAACTGACGGTGTGGATCGGCGGGGCCGCCGGCGACGGGATCGCCTCCGCCGGGGAGTCCTTCGTCAAAGCCTGCTCGCGCTCCGGCTACCACGTGTTCGCCTACAACAGCTACCAGTCGGTCATCCGCGGCGGCCACGTGTGCATGCACATCCGCATCGGCACGCACAAGGTGTACACGCAGGGGGACGAGCTCGACTACCTGATCGCCCTGAACGCCGACAGCCTCCGGCGCTACGGCAAGCGCGTCATGCCCGGCGGGGCGATCTTCTACAACACCGACAAGTTCCAGGCCACGCCCGAGCACGCGGGCCGGGACGTCCAGCTCGTGGGCCTGCCGGTCATGGAGCTCGTCGGCAACCAGCTCATGCAGAACACGGCGCTGCTGGGCGCCCTCATGCAGGTCCTCGGCCTCGATGCCGCAGCCATCCGTCGGCTGATCCAGGAGCGCTTCCAGAAGAAGGGCGAGGCGGTCATCACGGCCAACCTGGAGGCGTTCGACAAGAGCGCCGAGTACGCCAAGGCCAAGTCCCGGCCGGGAACCATCCGCGTCGGCGCCGGGGACGGCCAGCGCCGGCCCATCGCCGGCGGCAACCCGATGATGGGCTTCGGGGCGCTCGCCGCGGGCTGCCGATTCTACTCCGCCTACCCCATGACCCCCGCCTCGTCGCTCCTCCACTGGCTCGTGAAGTTCGCCGCCAAGACCGGATTGCTCGTGAAGCAGTGTGAAGACGAGATTTCCGCCCTCAACATGGCCATCGGGGCCGGCCACGTCGGCGTGCGCGCGATGACCGGCACCTCCGGCGGGGGCTTCGCCCTGATGACCGAGGCCGTCGGCGAGGCGAGCATGACCGAAACGCCGGTCGTCATCGTCGAGGCGCAGCGCGGCGGCCCCTCGACCGGCCTGCCGACCAAGACCGAGCAGGGCGATCTCTTCCAGCTCCTGGGCGCTTCGCAGGGCGACTACCCGAGGGCCATCTTCGCCCCGCGCACGCTCCAGGAGTGCTACGACATGACCATCCTGGCCTTCAACATCGCTGAGCGATACCAGTGCCCGGTCCTGCTGGCCACCGACCTCTATCTGGCCGAGCGGCTTGAGACCTTCGAGGGCGTGAACATCACGCAGGTTCCGATCGAGCGCGGCGAGCTGGTGACCCAGGGCGACGGCAGCTACCGCCGCTTCCTCATCACCAAGACCGGGGTCTCGCCGCGCGCGCTGCCGGGCACGCCGGGCACCGTCTATACGGCGGCGACCGACGAGCACGATGAGGACGGCATCGTCATCAGCGACGTGTTCACGAACCCGGCCATACGCGTGAAGATGATGGAGAAGCGCATGCGGAAGATGGAGTTCCTGGTGAAGGACCTGCCGCCGCCGGAGCTCACCGGACCCCAGGACGCGGACCTCACGCTGGTCGGGTGGGGCTCGACGTACCAGGTCATGCTGGAGGCCATGGAGGCCATGAATCACGGCGGGCTGTCCGCCAAAGGCGGATCCGCCTCCGGCGGAACGGTCAACGTCCTGTGCTTGCGCGTCGTCTGGCCGTTCCAGGCCGCCGAGGTCCGGTCACTGCTCGAGCGCTGCAAGCTGACGATGTCCGTGGAAGCCAACTTCACCGGGCAGATCGTCAAGCTCATCCGGATGGAGACGGGCCTCTCTATCCGGCACCACCTGCGCAAATACGACGGCGAACCGTTCGAGCCTCGGCAGGTGATCGAGCAGGCCCGCAAGATCCTCCAGACTAAACCGCGGGAATCCGTCGTCGCCACGGTCGTGAGCGACGAGGGGATCCCGCCGGACTTCTCGCCGATCGAGAGCCCCGCGAACGGCGCGGAAGTCTCCAGGCAGCATTGAGCGAAGGAGCGCACATGGCCCACGTCAAGGACTACATCGGGAAGGTCAAGCCGGACTGGTGCCCGGGCTGCGGCGATTTCGCGGTGCTCAACGCCCTGCAGCGCGCGCTGGCCGAGCTGGACATCGCCCCGCACACCGTCCAGGTCGTCTCGGGCATCGGCTGCTCCTCCAACCTGCCCGGGTTCATCCACGCCTACGGCTTCCACGGCCTGCACGGCCGTTCGCTGCCGGTCGCGAGCGGCGCGCGGCTGGGCAACACGGACCTGACGGTCATCGCGACGGGCGGCGATGGCGACGGCTACGGCATTGGCGTGGGGCACTTCGTCCACACCTGCCGGCGCAACATCAACATGACCTACATCGTCATGGACAACCAGGTGTACGGGCTGACGACCGGCCAGGCCTCGCCGACGACCGAGAAGGACATCCGCACCAAGTCTACGCCGGAGGGGACGATCGAGATCGCCCTCAACCCCGTCGGGCTGGCCCTGGTCTGCGGCGCGACCTACGTCGCCCGCGGCTTCTCCGGCGATCATCTCCACCTCGCGCAGCTCATGAAGGGCGCGATCGAGCACAAGGGCTTCGCGGTCGTGGACGTCTTCTCCCCCTGCGTCACCTACAACAAGCACAACACCTATCCGTGGTTCCGCGAGCGGGTCTACAAGCTGGAGGACGAGAAGCACGACACCTCCGACTTCCGGCTCGCCGTGGAGAAGTCGTTCGAGTGGGGCGCGCGCATCCCGCTGGGGCTGTTCTATAAGGTGGAGCGGCCCACGTACGAGGACGAGGAACCGGCCCTGCGCAGCGGCATCCCGCTGGCTCGGCAGCCGCTGGAGCGGCCCGACCTGGCGGCGATCATGGAAGATTTCATCTAACAGGGAGGTGCGCCATGATGGGTTCCGGATCCGGACTGTTGCTGGTGGGCGTCATCGGCGGCTACTGGCTCCTCGAGCGCGCCGAAACGCACAAAGGAAAGCTGCGGCGCATCGGCCGGGTGCTCGGCGCCCTCGTGATCGTCGTCAGCCTGCTCGGGGCGGTGTTCCGCGGCTGGAGCGCGTGCCACTGGATGAAGCATCGGCGCGGCATGGGCGGTTGGTCCTGCCCGTTCATGTCCAAGCCGGCGCCAGCCCCAGCACCGGAGTCTGAGCCGGCGTCCGAGCCCGAACCGTGAGTTCGCCGTTCTTCCCCGCACCCCTGCTTCCTGCGGGCCGTCTGATGCTCGGCTCGCAGGCCATCGCCTACGCCATCCGTCCCAGCGCGCGCTCGAGGCACCTGCGCATCTGGGCCAGCCCGGAAGCCGGATTCGTCGTGACCGTGCCGCTCTGGCGTCAGGATACCGCTTCCGTGGAGCGCTTCCTGCGCCGCCACCAGCGGTGGATCTTGCGGCAGGCGCAGTGGCTGGCCCGGGTAAGCGCGCGCATCCCCAAACGCTGGCCCTACGGCCCGACGCTCCCGTACCGCGGCGAGGAGCATGCGGTCGTGCTCGAGCGCAGCGAGCGGGGGGCGGCGGTCCGGCGCGTGCCGGAGCGCACCCTGCTGGTGCGGCTGGAGCGTCCCGGCATCGAGGCGGCCCGCCGCCTGCTCAAGCGCTGGTATCTGGGCGAGGCGGGGAGCCGGCTGACGGAACGGTTGGCGGTCCTGGGCGAGGCGGCCGGGGTGGGCTGGCGGCGCGTGAGCGTGCGCGACCAGCTCCGGCGATGGGGCAGCTGCTCGGCGACCGGGTGCCTCAGTTTCAATTACCGGCTCGTCATGGCTCCGCCCGAGGTGATGGACTACGTGATTGTCCACGAGCTGGCCCACCGGCGGGTGCTCAACCACTCCGAGCGGTTCTGGGAGATCGTCGCCGCGCGCTGTCCCGGCTACCGCGAGGCGCGCGATTGGCTGAGGAGCTACGGCCCATCGCTCGTGCTTTGAAGCGCCAACATTGAAGTTGGATGACGTTGATCAGACGTTCCGCGCTCGTCTTCGGTCTGGCCTCCCTGATGGCCGTCCCGCTCTGGGCCGGCACCATCGACACCGCGTTCCTCGAACAGCCCTGGCCCAGGGAGCGTACGCGTGAAACCGAGGTAGGCCGGCATGCGGTGACGTGGCGGGAGTCCGCGGGCAAGCAAGAAGGTATTTTCGCCGGCGTGCGGTTTACGGCGCCGCTCGGCCGCCGGGATGTCTGGGCGCTTGCGAATGAGTCTCAAGACGTCGGCGCCATCACCCCCGGCGTCACGGCGGTGCGCTACGTCGAGCGCACCGAGCGCCGGGAGGTCATCGAGGTGGACGTGAAGATCCTCTGGAGGTCGCTGACGCTGCGGTTCGAAGTGGAAAAGGAGCCGCCCGCCATCGTGAGGTTCCGGCTCGTCAACGAGGCGCTGGGCGAGTACCGCGGCCTCTCGCGCTTCGAGGAGGCCGGCTCGGGGCGGACCGCCGTCGACCTGGTCACCTGGCTCAAGCCCAACCGTCCGGTGCCGATCCGCCTCCTGCTCGTCGTCGAGCGCATCGCGATGCTGCAGGCGTCGCGGGAGTTTCTGGAAAGATGCGAGCAACGGGTCAAGAAGGGAGATAGCACCTCCTCCTCCATGCGTTGACACCTCCCCATCCCCTCTGGTAAAATCTGTCCGTGCCGGCCCTCAATTTCGCCAAGCTCAAGACCTACCCTGCCGGATCTCGCAAAAGCAAAGTCAACATCAAGGCCTTTGCGAGGCCCGGCCGCAAAGGCGGCTCCTTCCGTCAGTTCTACGAATCCCTCCCGAACTTCCTCGCCGTCAATGAGTTCCGCGCAGTGGTCGATGCCATCGTGGCCGCCCACAAGCGCCGCAAGACGGTGCTGTGGATGCTCGGGGCGCACGTCATCAAGGTGGGGTTGAGCCCGCTCCTGATTGAGCTCATCCGGCGCAAGATCGTGACCGCCATCGCGATGAACGGGGCCGGCATCATCCACGACTTCGAGCTGGCCTTCATGGGCTCGACCTCCGAGGACGTCGCCGCCGCACTCGCCGACGGCTCCTTCGGCATGGCCGAGGAGACGCACAGCTACATCAACAAGGCGATCCGCGAGGGCGCGGCGAGGGGTTGGGGGCTGGGCCGGTCGGTGGGCACCATGATCGTGAAGCGGCGGCTGCCGTACCGGAACCTGAGCCTGCTCGCCACCTGCCATGAGCTGGGTGTTCCCGCGACGGTGCACGTGGCGATCGGCACCGACATCATCCACCAGCAGTCCAGCGCCGACGGGGCGGCGATCGGCCGCGCGTCGCTGGCCGACTTCCGCACGCTCGTCGGGGTCGTGGCGACGCTGGGCGGGGGCGGGGTGGCGGGCAACTTCGGCTCGGCGGTCATCCTGCCGGAGGTGTTCCTGAAGGCGGTCTCCATTGCGCGCAACCTGGGCCATGGCGTGAAGAACTTGACGACGTTCGACTTCGACATGATCCGCCACTACCGGCCGTCGGAGAACGTGCTGAAGCGTCCGACGCTGCTCGGGGGGAAGGCGGTGCACATCACCGGCCACCATGAGCTGATGATTCCATTGTTAGTGCGCGCCATTACAGAACAACTCTGATCCATGACCGTCGCTTCAGCGTCTGCACTCATCTCCAGGTTTGGTCGCGCGCGCGTCCTGGTGGTCGGCGACCTCATGCTCGATGAGTTCGTCTGGGGCA
>MHGT01000018.1:7839-8286 GCA_001805695.1 Omnitrophica WOR_2 bacterium RIFCSPHIGHO2_02_FULL_67_20
AGGCGCCGGTGCCGGTCGTGTGGGTGCAGTCGGAGTCGGTCATGCCTGGGGGTGCGGCCAACGTCGCGAGCAACATCCGCGCGCTCGGCGGCCGGGTCTCGGTCGTCGGCCTCGCCGGCGAGGACCGCTGGGGCGACGTGCTGCGCGGCGAGCTCGCCTCGCGCCAGATCGAGATGAGCGGCATCGTGCCGTCGGAGCGGCCCACCATCGTCAAGACGCGGGTGATCGCCCACCACCAGCAGGTGGTGCGGGTGGACCGCGAGCAGCAGGAGCCGCTCCCGTCGGGGACGGTCGAGCGGCTCATCCGCGCGGTGACCGAGCGGCTCAACGAGGCGGACGCGGTGGTCATCGAGGACTACGGCAAAGGGGTCGTCTGCCGAGAGCTGCTCGAGGCGGTCATCCCGCTCGCCCGCCGCCGCGGCAAGCTCATCACGGTGGATCCGAAAG
>MHGT01000019.1:0-9546 GCA_001805695.1 Omnitrophica WOR_2 bacterium RIFCSPHIGHO2_02_FULL_67_20
CCCTGCTGCGCCGGAGCGAAGCCCCGGCTTCGCAGCGGCGAGGGCCTGCGCCGTCCGCTGCGCCGATAGCGACACCGGTGTCGCCCGGCTGGAAGCCAGCCCGTTCCGACTCACACGAGCGTCGCTGGCCAAGTCGCTCCGGAGCCTGTCCGCCGTCCCGCGGCTGCACACCCCGCCGCCGGTCATCCGGTTCCACGCCCGCCATCCGCACGATTCCCCGCACGCCGGCGCTCCCCCAAAACGCTACCTGCTGAGCTGCGCCCTCCGGCTCTGATTCACCTTCCCACTGTTCGTCTGCGCTCCACGGCGTGTTCGTGGTGCTGTCGAGCCCGCAAGGGCATAACCGGGAAGGGAAGGTGAATCGCATGAAGCGTACGGTTCTCTGGTCAGCCATTGGAATCGCACTGGCGCTGACGGCTCCGCCGGTCCAGGCCGAGCCGGCGCGTTCCGCCGACCTGCCCACCCTCATTGACCAAGCGATGCGCAAGAGCCCCGGCCTCCAGGCGAAGAAACGCGCCTATGAGGCCGCGCGGGGCCGCGTCATCTCGGCCTGGCTGCCGGACGACCCCATGTTCGGCGTCGACGTGGAAGGCCAGCCGGACTTCTTCAACTTCAGTGGGCGCGCCGACAACGAGTACATGGTTTCCCAGACCATCCCGTTTCCCACCACGCTCATCCTCCGCGGCCAGGTGGCGCTCCGCGACGCCCAGATGGCCTTCCAGCAGTACAAGGAGAAGGAGCGGGACGTCATCTGGCACCTGGAACAGCCGTACTACGAGTTCTACCTGGCGAAGAAGACGGGCGCGGCACTCGAGGAAGTCCGGGCGCTGCTCGAAAAGCTCGCCGAGACCGCGCGCCGGCGCTACGAAGCCAACCAGGCCTCGCTCCAGGATGTCCTGAAGGCCCAGATCGAGCGCTCGAAGGTGGACATCGAGCTCTACCGGACGGCCCAGGAGGAGCACCTCGCCCAGGCCCACCTTTCTCACATCCTGAACCTCCCGCTCAACACCCCCTACGAGCTGCCCGAGGAGCGGCACAGCCCGCCGCTCAGCTGGACCCACGAGGAGCTGGAGCAACTGGCGGTCCGGATGCGGCCCGAGCTGCGGGCCGCGGAGCTGGGCATCAAGCGGGCGAAGACGAGCCGAGCGCTGGCGCTCACGCGCTGGCTGCCCGACGTCACCGGCCGCATCGAAGCGCGGCAGTTCAGAAACGGCAACCCGCGGGAGCGCGACACCTTTATCGGCGTCACGGTGCCGGTGTGGTCGCTCCTCAAGGGCGCCGGCGGTGAGTGGAAGAGCGCGGGCAAGGACGTTGAGGAAGCGGAGGCAGCGTACCAGGAGCTGAAGAACGAGGTCCTGCTGTCGGTCCACGAGGCGTACGCCAAGGCCAAGACGGCCGAGCACGCCCTGGGCGTGTACGAGCAGTTCACCCTGCCGCAGGCGAAACAGCAGGTGGAGCTCGCACTCTCCGCGTACGAAGCGGGGCGGGCCGGCTTCCTCGAGCTGATCGACGCCCAGCGGATGCTGCGGGACGCGCAGATGGCGTACTACACGTTCCAGGCGCAGCACGAGATGGCGCTGTCGAGCCTGCGGCTGGCAATCGGCGGACCATTGAGTGATGAGTCGCGAGCGACCGGTGCTGATGAGAGGAGAACGCCATGAAACGCCAGACCCTGATTCTTGTCGGACTCGGCGCCTTCCTCGTGGCAGGCGTCATGGTTTTCGCCCTTCGCCCTTCGCCCTCCGCCCTTCGCCATTCGCAGGCGGTCTACTACTGCCCGATGCACCCGACCTACACGAGCGACCGGTCGGGCGATTGCCCGATTTGCAACATGAGGCTGGTCAAGCGCGAGGCCGGCACGGCCGATCCGCACGAGCACGCCTCGGAGCAATTCCAGTCCATCTGCTACCTGCACAACTGCCCAAAACTCCACGAGGGCAAGCCGTGCCCGATGACGGTCGTCGCGAAGCCCGGCGAGAAGGTGACCTGTCCCATCTGCGGGACGCACGTGGCAGAGGCCGCGATGGTCCCGGCGGCGAAGAAGATCCTCTACTGGACCGACCCGATGATCCCCGGCTACAAGGCGCCCGGCCCGGGCAAGTCGCCGATGGGGATGGACCTGGTGCCGGTGTACGCGGAGGATGCGGCGGCCATCGCCGGCCCGGCGCCGAGCCCCGAAGGCTATGCGCCGGTCCTGTTGACCCCGCAGAAGCAGCAGCTCATCGGTGTGCGAACCGCGGCGGCACAGAGGCGCGCACTGACGAAGACGATCCGGACGGCCGGGCGCATCGCGTACGACCCGGAGCTCTACCAGACCGAGGCCGAGCACCTCCAATCGCTGAAGGCGCTCGCGCAGGCGAAGGCCGCCGGCGGTGCCGCGGAGGGGACCGAACAGGCGCAGCGGCTGGTGGACTCCAGCCGGATGAAGCTGCGGCTGATGGGGCTGAGCCCGGAACTCATCGACGAGATGGCGGACTGGGAGGGCCCGGACAAGAGCCTGCTGCTCTCCGACGCCGGCGGCAAGGTCTGGCTCTACGCCCCGGTCTATGAATTCGAGCTGCCGTTCGTCGCGGTCGGGCAGACGGTGAGCGTGGAGATGCCCTCCGCGACAGGCCAGCGCTTCGAGGGCGTGATCCGCTCCGTGGACTCGGTGCTCGATCCCGCGACCCGCTCCGCCCGAGCGCGGGCGGTCCTCACCGACCCGAACGGCGTGCTGAAGCCGGAGATGTTCGTCAACGCCTCGATCTCGGTCAGCGTGGGCGAGGTCCTGGCCATTCCCGAAGAAGCGGTGTTTAACACCGGCGCCAAGCAGATTGCGTTTGTCGACAAGGGTCAGGGGCTGTTTGAACCTCGGGACGTCACCGTCGGGGTCAAGGCGGATGACTATTACGAAGTCAAAAGTGGTGTGGCGGAGGGGGAGTTGGTCGTAACCAGCGGCAACTTCCTGATCGACTCCGAGAGTCGTCTGAAGGCCGCGCTGCAGGGCATGACCCCACCACCTGCCGCATCCGCCGAAGGCGGATCTGCGCCAGATGGCGCAGGCCCTACGGGCGAGCGTACAGGTGGTGGGGTGGGCGGTGGAGAACACCAACATGGCCAGTGACCCGACTCGATCTGAAACCTCCTCAGCCGAGACCGGCCAGTCCCCGACCCTGCGCAGGGGCGGGGTGATCGAAAAGCTGATCGAGTTTTCCGCCCACAACAAGTTCCTCGTCCTGACCTTCGTGGTCGTGGCGATGATCGGATCGATCTGGACGCTCAAGAATATCCCGCTGGATGCGATTCCAGACCTGTCCGACACCCAGGTGATCATTTACTCCCGCTGGGATCGCAGCCCGGACATCATCGAGGACCAGGTTACGTATCCGATCGTCAGCGCGATGCTCGGCGCCCCGCGCGTCAAGGCCATCCGGGGCTTCTCCGACTTCGGCTTCTCCTACGTCTACGTGATCTTCAAGGATGGCACGGACATCTATTGGGCGAGATCCCGCACGCTGGAATACCTGAGCAAGATCATCCCCCGATTGCCCGAAGGAGTCCGGACAGAACTCGGACCCGATGCGACCGGGGTCGGTTGGGTATTTCAGTACGCCCTCGTCGACACCTCGGGCAAGCATAACCTTCAAGAGTTGCGCAGCTACCAGGACTGGTATCTGCGCTACTACCTCCAGAGCGTCCCAGGAGTGGCGGAAGTCGCCTCGATCGGCGGATTCGTCAAGCAGTATCAAGTCACGATCGACCCCAACCGGTTGCTCGCCTACAACATCCCGCTGACGAAGGTGGTCGAAGCGATCCGAGCCGGCAACCAGGAGGTCGGCGGACGGCTCCTGGAGTTCTCGGGTGCTGAGTATATGGTCCGAGGCCGGGGCTATGCCAAGTCGGTGCAAGACATTGAAAAGATCGTCGTGGCCACCGACCAGAAAGGCACCCCCATCTTGGTCAGGCACATCGGCACGGTGGCGCTGGGTCCCGATCTCCGGCGAGGATTGGCAGATTTCGACGGCCAAGGCGATGTGGTCGGCGGGACCGTGATCATGCGGTATGGTGAAAACGCCTTGAACGTCATCAACCGGGTCAAGGCAAAGATCGAGGAGGTCAAGCCCTCGTTCCCGCCTGGGGTGGAGTTGGTCGTGACGTATGACCGCTCCGAGTTGATCCTCGAAGCCATCAAGAACCTGAAGGAAAAGCTGATCGAGGAAATGATCATCGTCAGCATAGTGATCCTCATCTTCCTGTGGCATTTTCCTTCAGCGATCATCCCGATCGTGACGATCCCGGTGTCCGTTATTCTCTCCTTCATCCCCCTCTACGGGCTGGGGCTGACCTCCAACATCATGTCGTTGTCGGGGATTGCCATCTCGATCGGCGTGCTTGTCGATGGCGCCATCGTGGAGGTGGAGAACGCCTACAAACGCCTCGAGCAGTGGATCGAGGGCGGGCGCAAGGGCGACTACCACGCGATCCGACTCAAGGCGCTCAAGGAAGTCGGACCCTCGGTGTTCTTTTCGCTACTGGTCATCGCGGTGGCCTTCATGCCCATCTTCACGCTGGTGGACCAGGAGGGGCGACTCTTCAAGCCGCTGGCCTGGGCGAAGAACCTGGCGATGGCGATCGCAGCGATCTTGGCGGTCACGCTTGATCCCGCGATGCGGATGCTCTTCACGAGGATGGAGCCGATCACCGTGAAGGCCCGCTGGATCCCGGAGAAAGCCCGTGGCCTCGCCTCCAAGCTGGCCACCACCATCGCCGTGGGCACCTACTATCCGGAAGAAAAGCACCCGGTCAGCAAGGTGCTCTTCCGCATCTATGAGCCGGCCTGCCGGTTCGTCCTCAAGCATCGTAAAGCGACCCTGCTGACCGCCCTTGGGCTGGTCCTCACCACGATTCCCATCTATCTGCAGCTGGGCTCCGAGTTCATGCCCCCGCTTCGTGAGGGCAGTCTTTTGTATATGCCCACCACCTTGCCGGGGATCTCGGTCACCGAAGCGGCAGCCCTCTTGCAGAAGCAAGATCAAGTGCTGAAGGGTTTCCCCGAGGTAGAACGGGTGTTCGGCAAGTCCGGCCGGATGGAGAGCTCCACTGACCCGGCCCCGTTTTCCATGATGGAGACGGTGGTTCTCCTTAAGCCGGAGCGGGAGTGGCGCAAAGTCAAACGCTGGTACTCATGGCTGCCGGACTTCCTGGAGGGTCCATTCCGTCCCTTCTGGCCCTGTCACATCTCGTATGAGCAGCTCATTGAGGAGATGGACCGCTCACTCAAAATCGTGGGGGTGACGAACGCCTGGACCATGCCGATCAAGAACCGCATCGACATGCTCACGACCGGAGTGCGCACGCCGATCGGCATTAAGATCTTCGGCGCCGACCTCAAGAAGATCGAGGAGCTCGGCACGCACTTGGAGATGATCTTGAAGGATGTCCGGGGCACTCGGAGCATCTACGCCGAACGGGTGGCGGGCGGCTACTTCGTGGATTTCGACCTCAACCGCGATGAGCTGGCCCGGTATGGTCTGTCCGTGGCTGAGGTCCAGATGGTCATCATGTCCGCCATCGGCGGGGAGAACATCACGACGACCATCGAGGGTCGCGAGCGGTATCCGGTCAATGTCCGCTACTCCCGAGAGTTTCGGGATGACATCGAGAAATTGAAGCGAGTCCTGGTGCCGACCCCGGCGGGTCAGCACATCCCCTTGGTGCAGCTGGCCGATATCCGTCTGGTCTCAGGCCCCGCCATGATCCGCAACGAGAACGGCCTGCTGGCCGGCTACGTCTACGTCGACATGGCGGGCCGAGACATCGGCAGCTACGTCACCGAAGCCAAACGGATCGTGGCCAAGGAGCTCAAGCTCCCGACAGGCTACGCCCTGACGTGGAGCGGCCAGTACGAAAATATGCTCCGGGTGAAGGAACGGATGAAGGTCGTGCTGCCGCTGACCCTCTTCATCATCTGTGTGTTGCTGTATATGAACACGAAGTCGATGGTGAAGACCGGCATCGTGCTCCTCGCCGTGCCGTTTTCGCTCATTGGCGCGGTGTGGCTGCTCTGGGCACTGGGGTACAACATCTCGATCGCGGTCTGGGTGGGGATGATCGCCCTCATGGGCCTGGATGCGGAGACCGGCGTGTTCATGCTGCTCTTCTTGGATTTGGCCTACCACGACGCGGTGGAGAAAGGCCACATGCGCACCGAGCGGGATCTGGAAGAGGCGATCGTCCATGGCGCGGTCAAGCGCGTGCGGCCCAAGCTCATGACGGTGATGGCGGCGTTCATGGGGCTCTTACCGATCATGTGGTCGACGGGTGCCGGCGCCGACATGATGAAGCGCGTCGCTGCCCCGATGGTTGGGGGCTTGTTTTCCTCATTCATTTTGGAGCTGCTGGTGTACCCCACCGTCTATGCCATCTGGAAGTGGAAGTTCGAGATGCGGGAGGGGCGGGCCGCGTGGGTGCAGGCCCAGCACGGAGGGTGAGACGAGTACGTGGGGGACGCGGCAGCTAGTGGCGACATCGATTGCGGGATGGGGGCTGGGGCGGAAAGGGCCATAACAAGGAGGAAGGGAAGAATGAAACACATCGCAGGAGGGATCGTGGTGGCCGCGCTGCTCGTCAGTGCGCTGCCGGTCTGGGCTGAAGACGGGCACGACCACGGCGCGCCAGCGCAGGGCGTTGGCATGTCACAGAAGCAGCACGAGCATGGAGGCGGAAACACGGTCACCATCAAGGGGGAACTGGTAGATTCCCTGTGCTATGTGGCGATGAATGCTACAGGGGCTGGGCACAAGCAGTGCGCGATCGCCTGCGCGAAGGCCGGCATTCCGATCAGTATCCTGGAAGACGGGACGGGCAAGCTGTACACCGTGCTGCCCAAAGAAGACAAAACCGGCTATCCAGAGAGCGTGATCGCGAAGATGGGGGAGCAGGTCACGTTGAAAGGCGACCTGTATGAGAATGGCGGCAATCGCTACGTGACCGTCGAATCGGTGGAGTAACAACCATGTTGCCTGGAGCGCAGCACCTGCAGAATGTCCATCCGCTCGTGATCCACTTTCCGATCGCGTTTCTGATGGGTGCTGCGCTCCTGTACGTTGCGGCATGGCTGTTGAAAAGCGACAGGTTCGCGCACTCAGCGTTTGTGGTGCTGGTGATGGGCGCGCTGTCTCTGACGGTGGCCGTAGCGACCGGCCTCTACGCCGAGCAGGGAGTGATGCTTTCCCTCTCGGTCCGTGAACAGCTGCTTAGGCCGCATAAGAGTTACATGCTGGCGACCCTAGCGCTGTGTACGATGCTGAGCGTCTGGGCGATTCTGGCTCGGCCACTTCCAACGAAAGGGAGAGGGCTATTTCTGTTCCTGGTGCTCGTGATGATCGGCGTAATGACAGTAGGAGCCGACTTCGGCGGGCGCATGGTGTATGACTACAACGCCGGTGGCAATGCATGCCGCCAACCGATCCAGTTTACACAATAACAGGGTCAGGCGTGACCCATGGAGGGAAGAACCCATGGCGACTGACGCTGACGTACGGCGGGATCCCATCTGCGGCATGCAGGGGACCCTCGAGCGGCACGGGCGGTGGTTCTGTAGCGAGGAGTGCGCGACAGAGTACGCGCGGAGCCTGGCGCAACCGCATGCCGGGCACCACCGGAGGCGCTGGTGGCTCGACCCGTGGGTGTGGGTCCCGCTTTCCGGCCTGGCATTGGCCACCGCAGGCTCCTGGTGGCCGTCAGCGGCGGGGGCCGGCGCCATCTATGCCGGCTACCTCAAAAAAATCTTCGTCCCGCTCCTCATCGGCCTCCTGCTGGGCGGGCTCATCGACCGGTTCGTCCCGCGGGAATACATCATCCGGCTCCTGTCCGGCCCGAAGAAGCGGGTGATCGCCCGCGCCACACTTCTCGGCTTTCTCGCCTCGACCTGCAGCCACGGGTGCCTGGCGCTGTCGTTGGAGCTCTACCGCAAAGGCGCCTCGGTCCCGGCGGTGGTGAGCTTCCTCCTGGCCAGCCCGTGGGCGAGCATGTCGCTCACATTCATCCTGCTGAGTCTCTTCGGCGCGAAGGGCCTCGTGATCATCGCCTGCGCGCTGGCCATCGCGTTCGCCACCGGCCTCATCTTCCAGCGCCTCGCGCGGCGCGGGCTCATCGACCCGCCGACCGCCACGGAGGAGGTGGCGGACATCCGGATTTGGGAAGATGTGCGGCGGCGTGTGCGCGGCTACCCGTGGACCGCCGCACGGCTGGCTGCCGACGCGCGCGGCGTCCTGGCCGGGATGGCGCCGCTCGGCCGCATGGTGCTGGGTTGGGTGCAGCTGGGCCTCGTCCTGAGCGCGGTCCTGGGTGCGGCGATCCCGCACCAGACATTCATGCGGTGGCTCGGCCCATCGCCGCTGGGGCTGCTGCTCACCCTCGCCTTCGCCACCGTGATGGAGGTGTGCTCGGAGGGAACGTCGCCTCTCGCCTTCGAGCTCTACCGCCACACCGGCGCGCTGGGCAACGCGTTCGCCTTCCTCATGGGCGGTGTCGTCACCGACTACACCGAGCTCGCGGCGGTCTGGACCGCGGTCGGACGGCGGACCGTCATCTGGATGCTGCTCATCACGCTTCCGCTCGTCATCGCAGTGGGCTTGATTCTGAATCTCTGGCGAGTATGATGGGGGAGGTATGACCGAACCCCGCCGGCCCCACCTGTACACGACGCACAACGCTGCGGTCGACGCCCAGATTGCCGGCCTCATCAGCGGCTTCGGCGACGAGCTCGACCGCCGCCTGCTGGCCGAGATGATGACCTCGGTGCACCGCCTCGGCCAGGACGGCTCATCCACGGGCGACCTCAAGATCCTCAACGCGGCGCTGAAGGAATTGCGCTACGCGTTCAAGATATTCAGGCCCTACCGCGCTGTCCGGAAGGTCGCGATGTTCGGCTCGGCCCGCCTCGACCGCAGCCACTCCGCCTACCCGGTCGCGCAGGAGTTCGGCCGGCTGATGGCGCGCTCCGGCTGGAGCGTCATCACCGGGGCGGCCAGCGGGATCATGAAGGCGGGCCACGAGGGGGCGGGGCGGACGATGAGCTTCGGGCTGAACATCCGGCTCCCGTTCGAGCAGGCGGCCAACGCGGTCATCGCCAAGGACCACAAGCTCATCAACTGCAAGTACTTCTTCACCCGCAAGCTCCTCTTCATCAAGGAATCCCACGCGACGGCGCTCTTTCCCGGCGGCTTCGGCACGCTGGACGAGGGGTTCGAGTCGCTGACACTCGTGCAGACGGGGAAGTCCGACCCGCGGCCGATCGTCTTCGTGGACACACCGCGGGGCCGGTTCTGGGCGCCGCTGCTCGGGTTCCTCGAGGAGCAGCTGTGCAAGGGGAAGATGATCTCGCCGTCCGACCGCTCGATCTACCGGCTGGCGCGCTCGGCCGAGGAGGCGGCGGAGTTCATCCTGCGGTTCTACTCGACGTACCACTCCATCCGCTACGTCGGCGACCGGCTCGCCGTCCGCCTCCAGCGCCCGCTGCCGGCCGGCTCGGCGGCGCGCCTGACGCGGGAGTTCGCTGACCTG
>MHGT01000019.1:9554-40240 GCA_001805695.1 Omnitrophica WOR_2 bacterium RIFCSPHIGHO2_02_FULL_67_20
GCCCGCCTGCCCGGCGAGGCCGACGAGCCGGAGCTCGCCCACCTGACGCGGCTCGTCTTCCGGTTCAACCGCCAGAGCTACGGCCGGCTCCAGGAGCTGATTGACCGCATCAACGACCTCGGTCAACCCCAAGAGGGGCGAAGGGTGAAGGGCGAAGGGCGAAGGGAAAAGAACGGGTAATTTTGTTGCGTCCGCGGTCTTCCAGGCTCTACACTGATAGTCTGATGTTCAGTTTGAGATTGCACGGGCTTTCGCCCCTCCACCCTTCGCCCTTCACCCTTCGCCCCCGCAATGCTTCACGCTGACTTCGTCCACCTCCACCTCCACACGAACTACTCGCTCCTGGACGGCGCCTGCCGCATCTCCCCGCTGGTCAAGCGCGCCGCCGAGCTGAAGTTCCCCGCCATGGCGATGACCGACCACGGGAACCTCTTCGGAGCGGTCGAGTTCTACGAGACCTGCACCAAGCACGGCATCAAGCCCATCATCGGCGTCGAGGGCTATATCGCCCCCAAGAGCCGCCTCGACAAGTCGGGCAGCGGCATCCGCGACACCAACGCGCACCTCGTGCTCCTCGCCAAGGATGAGCGCGGCTACGCCAACCTCATGCGCCTCGTCACCATCGGCTATCTGGAGGGGTTCTACTACAAGCCGCGCATCGACAAGGAGACGCTCGCCCAGCACAAAGAGGGCCTCATCCTCCTGACGAGCTGCCTCAAGGGCGTCCTCAACGTCCACCTCGCGCAGGACCAGCGTGAGCTGGCGCGGCGGGAGCTCGACGACTTCATCCAGATCCTCGGCCGGGAGAACGTGTACGTCGAGCTGCAGAACCACGGCCTGCCGCTCGAGGACACGACGCGGCCCGTCCTCCGGCGGCTCGCGCAGGACGCGAACGTGAAGTGCGTGGCGACCAACGACGTCCACTACATCGAGCAGTCCCACGCCGAGGCGCACGACGCGCTGATGGCGATCCAGACGCAGACCACGCTGGACGATCCCCGCCGGCTCCGCTACGAGCGGCCGGAGTTCTTCCTCAAGTCCGCGGAGCAGATGAAAGCGCTCTTCAGCGACGCCCCGGAGGCACTCGCCGCCACGCTGGAGATCGCCGAGCGGTGCAACGTGGAGCTGGAGTTCGGCAAGATCCATCTGCCGTACTACGAGCCGCCGGCGGGGAAGACCCAGCAGACGTACCTGCGGGAGCTGTGCGAGCAGGGGCTCAAGGGCCGCTACGGCGCGCCGGATCGGACGCTCGTGAACCGGCTCGAGCATGAGCTCGGCGTCATCCAGCAGGCGGGCTACAATAGCTACTTCCTCATCGTGTGGGACTTCGTCCGGTTCGCGAAGGAGCGGGGCATCCCGGTGGGACCTGGCCGCGGCTCCGCGGCGGGCAGCCTGGCGAGCTACTGC
This sequence comes from Omnitrophica WOR_2 bacterium RIFCSPHIGHO2_02_FULL_67_20, assembly GCA_001805695.1. Lineage (GTDB taxonomy): Bacteria > Omnitrophota > Gorgyraeia > Aquiviventales > Aquiviventaceae > 2-02-FULL-67-20. Next base: position 10,962 of record MHGT01000019.1, read on the forward strand.
CTCGGCATCACCGACATCGACCCGCTGAAGTACGACCTCCTCTTCGAGCGGTTCCTCAACCCCCAGCGCGTCACCCAGCCGGATATCGACATCGATTTCTGCTACGAGCGCCGGCCGGAGGTCATCAATTACGTCATCGAGAAGTACGGCAAGACCAACGTCGCCCAGATCATCACCTTCGGCACGATGCAGGCGAAGGCGGTCGTGCGCGACGTGGCGCGCGTCATGAAGCTCTCTTACCTTGAGGCGGACCGGCTCGCCAAGCTGATCCCGAACGAGCTCGACACCACGCTCTCGCGAGCACTCGCCGAGGTGCCGGAGCTCATCCACCTCTACCGCACGAACGAGCAGGTGAAGCAGCTCATGGACACCGCACTCGTCCTCGAGGGGCTGACGCGCCACGCCTCGACCCACGCGGCGGGCATCACCATCGCCGATCGGCCGCTCACCGAATACGCGCCGCTCTTCAAGAGCAACGACGGCCAGATCACGACCGGCTTCGACATGACCGCGCTCGAGCACATCGGCCTGCTCAAGATCGACATGCTGGGCCTGCGCACGCTGACCGTCATCGACGAGGCGGTCAAGCTCGTCGAGCGCCGGCACGCGAGCGTCATCAACGTCAACGCGCTCCCGCTCGACGACCCGGCAGCCTACCAGCTCCTGGCTCGCGCGGAGACCATGGGGGTGTTCCAGCTGGAAAGCTCCGGCATGCGTGACCTCCTGAAGAAGATCAAGCCGACCCAGTTCGAGGACATCATTTCCGTCATCGCGCTCTTCCGGCCCGGCCCCATCGGCTCCGGCATGCTCGATGACTTCATGAAGCGCAAGCACGGCCAGATCCCGATCCGGTACGAGCATCCGCGCCTGGAGCCGATCCTCAAGTCCACCTACGGGGTTTGCGTCTACCAGGAACAGGTCATGCGCATCGCAAACGACTTGGCTGGCTTCTCTCTCGGCCAAGCGGACCTCCTGCGCCGCGCGATGGGCAAGAAGATCCCTGAGGTCATGGAGGCCCAGCGCAAGGCGTTCCTCGAAGGGTGCCGCAAGAACGGCGTCAGCGAGCGGGTGGCCGCCCGCACCTTCGAGCTCATCGAGCATTTTGCTTCTTACGGCTTCAACAAAAGCCACAGCGCCGCCTACGCGGTCATCTCCTACCGCACCGCCTACCTCAAGGCGCACCACCCGGCCGAGTTCATGACGGCGCTACTCACAAGCGAGCTGGGCAACACCGACAAGCTGGTGGTGTATCTTGACGAGGCGAAGCGCATGGGGCTGACGGTCCTGCCGCCGGACGTCAACGAGAGCGACGCGGCCTTCACCGTGGTGAGCGAGCGCACCATCCGCTGCGGCCTCGGCGTCATCAAGAACGTCGGGATGTTGGCGATCGCGTCCATCGTGCGCGCCCGCGAAGCGCGCGGCCTGCCCCCCGAAGCCCCTGCCCGCCGTCCCGGTCGGGGCGGGGCAGGCGGGTCGGCGAAGGGGGGCCGGTTCCACACGGTGCAGGAGCTGTGCCGCGACGCCGACTTGCGCCTCGTCAACCGGAAGGTGTGCGAGAGCCTCATTAAGTCCGGCGCTTGCGACAGCATGGGGCTCTCGCGCGCAGCGCTCTTAGCCAGCCTCGACCAGGCGATGGAGGAGGCGACGAGCCTGCAGAAGGACCGCGTGCGCGGGCAGATGACGCTCTTCGACGCGCTCGCGGCGGGGGACGCGGCCGTTCCCGCCCCCCATGGAGAAGCGACGGGCGGGGCAAGCCGGCTGCGCGACTGGCCGGAGAGCCAGAAGCTGGCCTTCGAAAAAGCGCTGCTGGGCTTCTACGTATCGGGCCATCCGCTCGCGCGCTACGAACACTCGATGAAGCGCTTCGCCACGGCGAGCTCACAGCAGCTCCTCCAGATGGAGGACGGCGCCATGGCGACCGTGGGCGGCATGCTCACCAAGATCAAGCACACGACCACCAAAAAGACGAACGAGCAGATGGCGGTCTGCGTCCTGGAAGACCTGCAGGGCGACGTGGAGGTGCTCGTCTTTCCGAACAGCTTCAGCCAGCTCTCCCCTCAGCTGAAGCCCAACGCCATCGTCTTCGTCGAGGGACGGATCGCCCTGCGCGAGGACCGGCCGCGGCTCATCGCCCAGCAGATCGTGCCGATCGAGCAGGCGGGCGGAAAGCTGGCCCAGGCCATGGAGCTCGTCCTGCAGGGACGCGGCGGGCAGAGCAAGCTGGAAGAGCTCAAGGGGCTGCTGAGCCGCCATCCGGGCGGCGTGCCGGTCTATCTGCGGCTTGAGCTCGGCGCCTACGAAGCGCCGATGCGGATGAAGCTGCCGGACGAGTTCAAGGTGGAGCCGGGTCCGGAGCTGCTCGACGAGCTGGGCCGCCTGCTGGGAGACGAGGCGGTCGTCATCAAGCGGCTGTCCCCCTCCCGGCCTCAGGCAGCCTTCCCGTCCAGGTTCCGCCCGGTCGAGAGCAACGCTTGACAACGGCGCCATTTCCGTGCTAATGTAGCTCTTCCTATGGCGTTGACTAAGAAGGACTTAGTGCTGTCGGTGGCCAAAGAAACCGGGATCACCCAGGTGGATGTCAAACGGGTGGTCCAGCGGACGCTTGACCACCTGGTGGCCAGCCTGAAAGAAGGCAAGACGGTTGAATTACGGAACTTCGGCGTCTTCAAGGTGCGGCAGCGAGCACCCCGACGCGGCCGCAACCCCAAGACCGGCCAGGAAGTGCCGGTCCCGCCCAAGCGTGTCGTCGTCTTCAAGCCTGGCCTGCTCATGCGCCAGGACATCAAGTAGTCTCCAACGAGCAGCTCAATTACCCTCCGGCTTCCCACGGATTAGTGAACATTCCATGACCATGCTTCAGGCGCTCCGAGGCACAACGGACCTCCTGCCCGAGGAGGTCGCGCGCTGGTCGGCGGTGGAGCATGCCGCGCGCCGGCTGGCCCGGATCTACGGCTACCGGGAGGTGCGCACGCCGGTCATTGAGGAGGCCGCGCTCTTTCTGCGCTCGGTGGGCGAGACCACCGACATCGTGCAGAAGGAGATGTTCCGCTTCACCGACCGCGGAGAGCACGAGATCGTCCTCCGTCCCGAGGGCACCGCGGCGGTCGTCCGGGCCTACCTTGAGCGCAACCTCCACAAGACCGAGGGGTTCGCCAAGCTCTTCTATCTCGGCCCCATGTTCCGCGCCGAGCGGCCGCAGGCGGGCCGCTTCCGGCAGTTCCACCAGTACGGCGTCGAGGCGATCGGCTCGACCAGCCCGTGGGTGGACGTCGAGGCGATCGCGCTGTGCGTCCACATCCTGCGCGAGTGCGGGGTGGGCGACGCCACGGTGTGGCTGGCCAGCATGGGTTGCCGTAAAGACCAGGCACGCTCAGCGGAAGAGTTACGCAAGCGGCTGGAGCCGCACAAGAGCAAGCTGTGCAAGGAATGTCAGGCCCGGCTGCAGAAGAACGTCTTCCGGGTCTTGGACTGTAAGAACCCCGACTGCCATGCAATTGCGTGGGACATGAAAGCCTTTTTCCTATGCAACGATTGCACTGCCCACTTCCAAGAGGTTCGCCGCGGCTTGAAAGAAACTGGTATTGCCTTTGACGATACGAAATACTTTGCGCGCGGGCTGGACTACTACACCCGCACGGTTTTCGAGGTGCGCGTGAAGGGTCTTGGCGCACAGGATGCGGTGGCGGCCGGCGGGCGGTACGACCAGCTCGTCGAGGAGCTCGGTGGCCCGCCCATGGGAGCGTTTGGCTTCGCGGCCGGCATCGAGCGCGTGCTGATGGCGGCAGGGACGGGTGCTACGAGTGCAGAGCCGCCGGCGCGCGCCGGCGTGTATCTGGCCGTCGCCCAGCCGCCGCTGATCGGTGAAGCCTTCCGGCTCGTCCAGCGGCTGCGCGAGTGCGGCGTGCCGGCGCTCATGGACTACGACGGCAAGAGCCTCAAGGCGCAGTTCCGGGAGGCGGACAAAGCGCTCGCGCGGCTCGTGGCGGTGCTCGGCGAGACAGAGCTCGCGCAGGGATCCATCACCGTGAAGGATCTCGGAGCCGGGAGCCAGCGCACCGTCCCGCTTGACTCATTCATTGAAGAAATCTCGCGAGAAGAACAGGGTCGATGTCACTGACGCTTGGACTTCCATGAAGCGCACGCACAACTGCGGCGAGTTGCGCGAGTCCGACATCGGCAAGACCGCCACCCTCTGCGGGTGGCTCCACCGGCGGCGCGACCACGGGGGGTTGAGCTTCCTCGACCTGCGCGACCGCTCCGGCCTCGCCCAGGTCGTCTTCAACGCCAAGAGAAACGCCGAGCTGCACCACGCCGCGAAGGGGCTGGGCCCCGAATACGTGCTGGCCATCACCGGCACCGTCGGCGCGCGCCCGAAGGGGACGGAGAACCCGAAGCTGCCCTCGGGCATGGTCGAGGTCGCCGCGACGGCCGTCCAGGTCCTGAACCCCGCCGTCCCGCCGCCGTTTGAGATCGACGACCAGGCGGACATCTCGGAGGACGTCCGCATGCAGTGGCGCTACCTCGACCTGCGCCGCCCGGCCAGCCGGCAGAAGCTGATCCTCCGCCACCGCATCGTCCACCGCATCCGCGCCACACTCGACGAGCTCAAGTTCCTGGAGATCGAAACGCCCATCCTCACGAAGTCCACGCCGGAAGGGGCGCGCGACTATCTCGTGCCCTCGCGCGTCAACCCCGGCCGGTTCTTCGCGCTGCCCCAGTCGCCGCAGCTCTTCAAGCAGCTCCTCATGGTGGCCGGCATGGAGCGGTACTTCCAGATCGCCCGCTGCTTCCGCGACGAGGACCTGCGCGCCGACCGCCAGCCCGAGTTCACCCAGCTCGACCTCGAAATGTCCTTCGTGGACGAGGAGGACGTCTTCGGCGTCATCGAGCGGGTCCTGTCCCGCGTGTTCACCGAGGAGCTCGGCATCCCGCTGACGATCCCGTTCCCGCGCCTGACGCACCGCGAGGCGGTCGAGCGCCACCAATCCGACAAGCCGGACCTGCGCACCGAGTCGAACCCCTGGGCGTTCTGCTGGGTGACGGAGTTCCCGCTCTTCCGCTGGGACGAGCAGACCAAGCGCTGGGGCGCGGAGCACCACCCGTTCACCGCGCCCCATCCGGACGACGCGGGCCTGGTGAAGACGGAGCCGGGCAAGGTGCGCTCGCGGGCCTACGACCTCATCCTGAACGGCACGGAGCTCGGCTCCGGCAGCATCCGGATCCACCAGGAGCCGCTGCAGCGGGAGATCTTCACGGCGCTGGGCCTGAGCGAGGAGACGGCGCAGGAGCGGTTCGGCTTCCTGCTCAAGGCCTTCTCATTCGGCGCCCCGCCGCACGGCGGCTTTGCGTTCGGCGTGGACCGGCTGGTGGCGCTTGCGACCGGGGCGCCCTCGATCCGCGAAGTGGTCGCCTTTCCCAAGACGCAGAAGGCGGTGGACCCGGTCACGGACGCCCCGTCGATGGTGACGGACGCCCAATTGAAGGAGCTCGGTATCGCGGTGTTGACCGCGAAAAAACAGGGGTGATTTCACAGATTATCAAAGCAGATTACGCAGATGAAGAAGGAGGGACTCATGATGAAGTGTTTCACAGTGAGGATGCTCGGATTGGCTGGCATCGTGCTTGTCGCCGGATGCCAGGCGCCCACCCGGATGGCCACGCGGGTGAAAGAGGTGCCCCGCGTTGACCTGAGCCTCGAAGGGGGCAACCGCGGCTACCTCGTCGGCACCGCGCCGGCGGGCGAAGGATCAGGCAGGACGACGCGGCAGATGGTCGAGACGGATGTCGAGATCCCCACGTTCTACAAGCCGAGGCCGGGTTCGAAGCAGGGCTTTGGCGAGATCGCCCCGCCCGAGATCGAGCAGGAGGAGTCCGAGACCGAAGCCGCCGCGGGCGGCGCGGCTCCGACTCACTACGACACGTACATGGTCCAGAAGGGCGAGTCGCTCTGGTCCATCGCGGCCAAACCGGAGATCTACGGCAAGGCGACGCGGTGGCGGCGGATCTTCGACGCCAACCGCGACCTCCTCAAGAGCCCGGACCGGCTCAAGGCGGGCATGAAGCTGAAGATCCCCCGCGAGGCGGCGGGCGACGAGGAACCGGAGGACGATGAGGGAACGTTCAAGAAATAGGTTGAGCCCGTTAGGCCGGTTTTGCCCGTTGAGCCCGTTACAGGTGAACCGGCCAACCGGCGCAACGGGCGCAACGGACTTAACGGGCTCAACGGACAATGGCTGAACGCTCACTCACCCTGAAAACCCCCGAGGTCCAAGCGCTCTTCGGCAAGCACGACCAGCACCTGCGGCGCATCGAGCAGGCGCTGGGGGTGGCGGTCGTCGCCCGCGGAGAGGAAATTAAAATCACCGGGCAGGAGCCCGCCGTCGAGAAGGCGGGACGGTTGTTCGACGATCTCCTCGTCGTGGTACGCGCGGGAGCCCCGTTGCGCAAGGACGACCTCGACTACGCCCTCCGGGCGCTCGAAGACTCGCGGCTCGTGCAGCTGCGCCAGGTCTACCAGGAGCGGATCGAGGTCCCGTCCAAGCGGCGCTTCGTCATCCCACGTACCCCTGGTCAGAAGGCGTATGTGGACGCCATGCGCGCCCATGACATTGTCTTCGGAATAGGTCCTGCGGGTACCGGTAAAACGTATTTGGCCATGGCGATGGCGGTGGAGCACCTGACGAAGGGCGAGGTGTCGCGCATCATCCTGACCCGGCCAGCGGTCGGGGCGGGGGAGCGGCTTGGGTATCTCCCGGGCGACATGGCGGAGAAGATCAACCCGTATCTCCGGCCGCTGTACGATGCGCTCTACGAGATGATGGACATCGACATGGTGCAGCGGTACCTCGACCGCGGCATCATCGAAGTCGCCCCGCTCGCCTTTATGCGTGGGCGCACGCTCAACGACTCCTTCATCATCCTCGACGAGGCCCAGAATACGACCGCGGAGCAGATGAAGATGTTCCTCACCCGCCTCGGCTTCGACGCCAAGGCGGTCATCACGGGCGACGTCACCCAGATCGACCTGCCAACCGACAAGCCCTCCGGGCTGATCCAGGTGCAGACGCTCCTGGCGGAGGTGCCGGGCATCAAGTTCACGATGTTCAGCAGGCAGGACGTCGTGCGCCACGAGCTGGTCCAGGCGATCATCGAGGCGTATGAGCGGAACAACCACAAGAGCCGATGAAGAGGGATTTCGCAGATTATGAAGGCAGATTTCGCCGATAGATCATTGGGACAGTGCCTCTATGACGGTGACGGTGACAAACGCGCAGCACGAGGCGCCGGTTAACAAGACCCGGATGGCACAAGTCGCCACACAAGCCGTCCGGGCGCTGCGCATCCGCTCCCGCGGGACGCTCGCCATCCCCTTCCTCGGCCGGCGCCAGATCCGCGCGCTCAACCGCCGGTTCCTGCGCCACGACCGGCCGACGGACGTGCTGAGCTTTCGGTATAACAACGTTCGGGGTTCGGGGTTCCCAGAACCAATCGTGGGCGAGATCTTCATCGCGCCCGCGCTCGCGCGCGCCTATGCCAGAACGCACGCCATCCCGTACTCTGAGGAGCTGGCCCGATACGTCGTGCACGGCATCCTGCACTGGCTGGGCCACGAGGATAAGACCGTCGCCCAACAGCGCCGCATGCGGGAACGAGAAGACCGGCTGTTGACCTTGTGCGGTGTTCGGCTTTCGCCCCCAACCCCGAACCCCCAACCCCGAACCAGTCGCAATGGCCATTCACACCGCTGAAGCCATCGTGCTCCGGCGCTATCCCTTCCGGGAGACCAGCGTCACGCTGAGCTGCCTGACGGACGGGTACGGGAAAGTGAAGGGGCTCGTGAAGGGCCTCCGCGCCCAGCCCAACCGGCACCGCAGCGCCATGGAGCCGTGCACGGTGAACCGCATCGTGTTCTACGACACACGTACCAGCCAGCTCCACCTCGTGAGCCAGTGCGAGCTGCTGGACCCGCTCGAGGGAATCCAACGGGACCTGGACACGGCGCGCCTGGCCGCGCTGTGCGTCGAGTTGGTAGATACGGTCGTGCCGCTTGAGGAGCCGCAGCCGGCGACCTACCGGCTCCTGAAGCAGACGCTGGAGCGCCTAGCACTTGGCGGCGACGAGCCGCAAGCCCTGCGGGCTTACTTCATCGTCCGCCTCTTGCGCCTGGCGGGCTTCCAGCCCCAGCTCGACCAGTGCACCGGCTGCGGTCAGCCTATCCACACCAGCGGCTATTGGAGCGCTCGAGCGGGCGGGCTCTTATGTCCGTCATGTCTGCACGAAGACCCGAACGCGGAGCCGGCCCGCCCAGAGCTTCTGGAAGCGCTGGAGACGCTCTCCAAGTCGGACCAGCCGCCCGCGCTGGACGCCGGGCTCCTGCCCGGACTGCGCCAGCGCCTCGACGCGTTCCTGCACTGGCGATTGGACAAGCCACTGAAGACGCTGACGGCATGAGCAGGCCGAATGGAGAAATTTTGGATTTTGTCCGCCTCCGGCGGAGAAAATCCAAAATCTAAAATGCGCTGATGCAGTTTCAACAGTTGATCCGCACCCTCGACACCTTCTGGGAGCAACGAGGGTGCGTCATCGTCCAGCCCTATGATGTCGAGATGGGCGCCGGGACGTTCCACCCGGCGACCTTCTTCGGTGCCTTGGGCAAACGGCCCTCGCGCGCCGCGTACGTCCAGCCCTCGCGCCGGCCGACCGACGGCCGCTACGGCCAGAACCCGCTGCGCATGCAGCGCTACTACCAGTACCAGGTCATCCTGAAGCCGACGCCGGACGACGTCCAGAGCCTCTACCTCGAGAGCCTGCGCGCCTGCGGCCTGAAGCTGGAAGATCATGACCTGCGGTTCGTCCAGGACGACTGGGAATCGCCGACGCTGGGCGCCTGGGGCCTGGGCTGGGAGGTGTGGATGGACAGCCTCGAAGTCACCCAGTTCACCTACTTCCAGCAGGTGGGCGGTATCGACCTGGATCGCATCTCCTGCGAGATCACCTACGGCCTGGAGCGGATCACGATGTTCGCCCAGGGTACCAGCGACGTCTACAAGGTCGCCTACGGGCCGAAGGCCACGTACGGGGATCTGCACCTGGCCAACGAACGGGAGAGCTCGGCCTACAACTTCGAGCACGCGGACGTCGCGTTCCACCAGGAGCTCTTCGCCAAGCACGAGCAGGACGCGAAGCGGCTGCTCGAGGCCAAGCTCCTCCTGCCCGCCTACGAGCAGCTCCTGAAGTGCAGCCACACGTTCAACATGCTCGACGCGCGCGGTGCTGTCAGCCAGTCGGACCGGCCGCGGTTCGTCCTGCGCATCCGCGGCCTGGCCAAGCGGTGCGCGGAGCTCTACCTCGAGCGAGAGCAAACACATGAGAAAAGCTAAGTCGGCTCGGGGCTCGGGGCTCGGGGCTCGGGGCAAAAACAAGAAAACTCCGAACTCTGAACTCCGAACTCCGAACAAAACGGCGGACTTGTTATTTGAAATTGGGACGGAAGAACTTCCGGCCGCCTACCTGCCGGGCCTCATCGAGCAGCTCTCGCGCGAAGCCTCCTCGCTGTTCCAGGCCCAGCACCTGCCGGTGGAACGAATCGAGAGCTTTGGGACGCCCCGGAGGCTCGTGCTGATCGCCTCCGCACTCGCCGCAACCCAGCGCAAACCCGGGGAAGAGGTCCGCGGTCCATCCAAGCAGGCGTCCTACGACAAGGCGGGCAAGCCGACCGCCGCCCTGCTCGGCTTCCTGCGCTCGCAGGGCGGCACACTCGGACAGACCAAAATCGTGAAATCGGAGAAGGGCGAGTACGTCCATCTGGCCAGGCCGCCGAGTTCCACCCCGACCGCCCAGGTCCTGGCAACCCTCCTGCCGCAGCTAGTCGGCCGCCTGCGCGCGCCCAAGACGATGCGGTGGGACGAGAGCGGCCTCCGATTCGCCCGCCCCATCCGGTGGCTGCTGGCGCTCTACGGCGAGACACCCATCCGCTGCTCGCTCGGCAGGCTGACCGCGGCCCCGGTCACGTGGGTCGGCGGCCCGCTGAACCCGCGCAGCGTGCGCGTCTCCTCGCCCGGCTCCTACCGGATCATGCTGAAGCGCGCCGGCGTGATCCTGGAGCAGGACGCGCGCCGTGGCGTGATCGAGCAGGAGGTCACCCGCCTGGCGCAGCAGGCGGGCGGAGCGGTAGTACCGGAGACGATCAGCCACGGCCTCCTCGAGGAAGTCACCCATCTGGTGGAGCGGCCGGTCCCGCTCGCCGGACGCTTCGACTCCGCCTACCTCAGCCTGCCGCGCGAGGTGCTCCTCGCGAGCATGGCGAAGCACCAGCGCGTCTTCGCCGTCGAGTCGGGTGGGAACGTCGTCCCGCAGTTCGCCGCGATCCTTGAGGGCTCTCCGCGGAAGCCCAATGACGTCCGCAAGGTGATCGAGCGCATCCTCAATGCGCGGCTGGCCGACAGCCTCATGTTCTGGAAGGAGGACCATGCGCGCCTGCCGCTCTTACGGATGGCGGAATCGCTGTCCGGTGTGGGCTTCCACGAGAAGCTCGGCTCGATGGCGGAGAAGTCGGTGCGCCTCCGGGCGCTCGCCGAGCCGCTGGCCGAGGCGTGGAAGCTGACCGACGAGGAGTGCGGGCACCTGCGCAAGGCCTGCCAGCTGGCGAAGGCCGACCTGGTGAGCGCGATGGTGAAGGAGTTCCCGACCCTGCAGGGCGTGGTGGGGAAGTACTACGCGAAGGACTCCAACGAGCCGGCGGCGGTGGCCGAGGCGATCGAGGAGCACTACCTGCCCGCCCCGCACCCTGGTGGCGCGGGGCCGCCCCGGCTGCCGCGCACGCTCATCGGCTCGGCCCTCGCCATCGTGGACAAGTACGACACGCTCAGCAGCTACTTCGGCCTGGGCATCATGCCCAGCGGCGACCAGGACCCCTTCGGCCTGCGCCGGGCCGCACAAGGGATTGTCGAGGTGGCCTGGGCGATTCATCGGGCGCTGCCGCTGGACCAGCTATGGCGAACCCGGGTTTCGATGGAACCGTTCCGTTCCGCGGCCTCCAAAGACGCCGCCGGCTCCGGCCACCGCATCCACCGCTACCTGCTGGAGCGGCTCTACACCTTCGCCTGGCCGCCCCGCCCCCCCGGCCCGCCGTCCGCTGCACAGACCGGGGCGGGCGACGAGCCCAGCGGGCGAGGCGGGGAGCCGGCGCCGGAGTCCGACTGCATCGACGCGGTCCTCGCCAGCCCGTGCGACAACCTCATCGACGCGATGGACCGCATCGTGAGCCTCCAGCAATTGGCCGGCCATCCCGGCCTGCGCAAGGCGGCCAAGGTCATCGAGCGCACCCGCAACATCCTCAGAGGCGCGCCGCTGCGCCAGCCGCAGGTGGACCCGGCGCGCCTGGCCGAGCCGCCCGAGCGGAAGCTGTGGGACGTGTACGCCTCGAACCACGAACGCGTGGCCCGGCTGGCCGCGGAGCAGTCCTATGGGGAAGCCACGACGCTCTTCGGCGAGCTCTTCTTCGAGCCGCTGCACGAGTTCTTCGACCGGGTGCTCGTGAACGTCCCCGACGAGCCGCTCCAGCAGAACCGGCTCGCCTTGATGCAGGCAATCCATACGTTGTATACTGAGCGCATTGCCGACCTCTCGAAACTCACCCTGCTGCAACGCGAGGAGACCCCCTGACATGAAGAAGCTCGGCACGTCACTCCGACCGAAGCGCCGCGTCGTCAGACCGCGGAGCACGACGCCGGCCAGACGCACGACCGCCCCGCGCTTCATCTACGCCTTCGGCGGCGGACGCGCCGACGGCAGCACCCACATGAAGGCGCTGCTGGGCGGCAAGGGCGCGAACCTGGCCGAGATGACCAGCCTCGGCGTGCCGGTCCCACCGGGATTCACCATCACGACGGAGGCGTGCCGCGCGTTCTACAAGCTGGGCGAGCGCTGGCCGCAGGGGCTGGACGCGGAGCTGGCGCGCAAGCTCGCGTGGCTCGAGGGCGCGGCGACGAAGGGGTTCGGCAACCCCAAGAACCCGCTCCTCGTGTCCGTCCGCTCCGGTGCGGCGGTCTCGATGCCGGGCATGATGGACACCATCCTCAACCTCGGGTTCAGCGACCGGGTCGTGCAGGGGCTCATCGTGAAGACCGAAAACCCGCGTTTCGCCTACGACGCCTACCGCCGCTTTATTCAAATGTACGGCAACGTCGTCCTCGAGATCGAGCACAAGCGGTTTGAGGACGCCCTGGGCAAGCAAAAGGCGAGGGCGGGTGCGGCGACCGATGCGGAGCTCCCGGTCGAGGCGCTGAAGGCGCTCGTCGCCGAGTACAAGCGGATCGTGAAGGAAGAGCAGGGCCGCGACTTCCCGGATGACCCGATGGAGCAGCTTCGGGGCGCTGTCAACGCGGTCTTCTCCTCCTGGAACAACGAGCGGGCCATCATCTACCGGCGGCTCAACGGCATCCCGCACGATATGGGGACGGCGGTCACCGTCCAGTCCATGGTCTTCGGGAACATGGGCAAGAGCTCGCTGACCGGCGTCTGCTTCACGCGCGACCCGGGCACCGGCGAGCGCCTCTTTTACGGCGAGTACCTGGTCAACGCTCAGGGCGAGGACGTCGTCGCCGGCATCCGCACCCCCAAGCCGATCGTGGAGCTTAAGTCCGAGTTCCCGAAGATCTACGAATCGCTCTACAAGGTCGGCCAGCGGCTCGAGAAGCACTTCACCGACGTCCAGGACATGGAGTTCACGGTGGAGGAGGGGGTCCTCTACATGCTCCAGACCCGGACCGGCAAGCGCACCGCCGGCGCCGCGGTCGCCATCGCCGCCGATTTCGTCCGCGAGGGTGTGCTCTCGAAACACCAGGCGCTCCTGCGCATCAATCCGGACCAGATCGACCAGCTGCTCCACCCGACCATCGACCCGAAGGCCAAGCCGCGCGTCATCGCGAAGGGGCTGCCCGCCTCGCCGGGGGCTGCGGTCGGCAAGGTCGCGTTCCACGCGGACCGCGCGGTCGAGATGGCGAAGGACGGCGCCCAGGACGTCATCCTCGTGCGCGAGGAGACCTCGCCCGAGGACATCGAAGGCATGGCGGCCTCGCAGGGCATCCTGACGGCGCGTGGCGGAATTACCTCTCACGCCGCTGTCGTCGGACGCGGAATGGGCAAGTGTTGCGTGGTGGGCTGTGACGGCATCACCGTTCGCGAAGAAGAGGGCCACTTTACGGCCGGTGATGCCACCGTGAAGGAAGGCGACTACATTACGATCAACGGCTCGACCGGCGAGGTCATCCTCGGGGAAGTGCCGCTCGTCAAGCCGCAGCTCACCCGCAGCTTCAAGCAGCTCCTCGAGTGGGCGGACAAGGTCCGCCGGCTGCGCGTGCGCGCCAACGCCGACACGCCGCAGGACGCCAAAATCGCCCGCGAGTTCGGCGCGGAGGGGATCGGCCTGTGCCGCACCGAGCACATGTTCTTCGGTGAGGAGCGCCTGCCCGTCGTGCGCGAGATGATCCTGGCGAAGGATTCTACCGCCCGGAAGGCGGCGCTGGCGAAGCTGCTGCCGTTCCAGAAGCAGGACTTCATCGGCATCTTCGAGGCGATGAAGGGGCTGCCGGTCACCGTGCGTTTGCTGGACCCGCCGCTCCACGAGTTTCTCCCCAATACGCCTGAGGACCAGGAGCGGGTGGCCAAGCAGCTGGGGGTGGATGCGCGGACCCTGCGCGACACCGTCAACAGCCTGCACGAGCTCAACCCCATGCTCGGCCACCGCGGCTGCCGGCTGGGTATCACGTATCCTGAGATCAACGAGATGCAGGCCCAGGCGATCTGCGAAGCGGCGGCACAGCTCACCCGCGACGGTATCACCGTCATCCCGGAAATCATGGTGCCGCTCGTCGGCCACCCGCAGGAGTTCCACATCGCGAAACGGACGATCGACGACGTCGCCAAGCGGACGATGGCGCGCGCCAAGGTGGCGTTCACGTATCTCGTCGGCACGATGATCGAGGTCCCGCGCGCCGCGGTGGTCGCCGACCTCATCGCCCGGGAGGCGGAGTTCTTCAGCTTCGGCACGAACGACCTCACCCAGATGACGTTCGGGTTCTCGCGGGATGACATCGGCAAGTTCCTCCCGCACTACCTCAAGGAGAACATCCTGCCCGCCGACCCGTTCATGAAGCTGGACCGGGACGGCGTGGGTGCCTTGATCCGCCTGGGCATTCAGAAGGGCCGCGCGACCCGCAAGGGGCTGAAGGTCGGCATCTGCGGGGAGCACGGGGGGGAGCCCTCCTCCATCGAGTTCTGCCACCAGGTGGGGATGGACTACGTGTCGTGCTCGCCCTACCGGGTGCCGGTCGCCCGCCTGGCGGCGGCCCAAGCCGCCCTGAGAGAGAAGCGGAAAACATGAGATTTTGGATTTTAGATTTCGGATTTTGGATTAAGATGGTTGGTCCTCGCCAATCCAAAATCGAAAATCTAAAATCTAAAATGGCGTCATTTCCTCTCCCGCCACGATGAGCGATCCCATTCGCTCGTATCTTAAAGACATCAAAGAGATCCCGCTCCTGACCGCCCAGGAGGAGATCGACCTCGCCAGACGCATCCGCAAGGGCGACTTGAAGGCCAAGCGGCAGATGACGCTCTCCAACCTGCGCCTGGTCATCAACATCGCCAAGCGCTACTCGCACCTCGGCGTGCCGCTGCTGGACCTCATCGAGGAAGGCAACCTCGGGCTGATGAAGGGGGTCATCAGGTACAATCCCGCGAAGGGCTACCGGTTCTCCACCTACGGCGCCTGGTGGATCCGCCAGTACATCACCCGCGCCATCGCCAACCAGGGCAAGACGGTCCGCATCCCGGTCTACATGACGGAGCTGCTCTCCAAGTTCAAGCGCATCACCGAAGAGCTCTCGCAGAAGCTGGGCCGCCGACCGACCGTGACCGAGCTGGCCAAGCGCATGCGGCTGCCGGTCGAGCGCATCGAGCGGCTCCAGGAGCTGGTCACCTCCTCCCAGACGACCTCGCTCGAGACGCCGGTCGGGGAAGAGGGCGAGACCGAGATGATCGACCTCCTGCAGGACGAAACGATACCCAGCCCGCAGGAGGACATCACCCGCTTCCTCCAGCACGAGCGCATCGCCGCACTGCTGCTGAAGATGAACGAGCGCGAGCGCCGGGTGCTCACCCTGCGCTACGGGCTGGACGATGGCATCAGCCGCACGCTGGGAGAGACGGCCAAGTTCTTCAGCATCACCCGCGAGCGGGTGCGGCAGATCGAAGCCGTCGCCATGCGAAAACTCCGCGTCCTCATCGCCTCGGAGGATACTCCGAACGCCGGCCAACCGCAGGCGCCGGCGCCGGCCTCCTCCTCATCGGCGCCTCGCGCGCGCGCGGCGACCCGCGCCAAGCGTGTCAAGGCACGCGCCGGACGTGCCAGGCGCAACCACCGCTGATTCTTCTGATTCTTCGGGGTAACCGGTTGCCAGTAACCAGAAACCAGAAGCTGCCGGTTACCGGTTAGCGGAACGATGCGGCTGTAGCTCAAACTGGATAGAGCGGGGGCGTCCTAAGCCCTGCGTTGCAGGTTCGACTCCTGCCAGCCGCACTCTTTTCGTCCACCAAAGTCCGACAAAACCCCTTAAAACCGCTTAGAGGAGCTCACAACTTGAGTAAAAAATGCTTGACAACCACAGCCTAACTCCCTATAGTGAGCGCAACTTCTGAAAGGAGGTGTGCTCGGACTCCCGGGGAAGGGGAGGAAACGCGGAGCAAGCAGTTCCTTTCATCACTGGAGCAGTCTGAGGACACGTGTGAAGCGCATGAGCGCAGAGTGGCAAGGCACGGAAGGCATGGGAAGTGGGGACTCACAACAAGGAGGTTCGACGATGGTGAAGGCTACGCTTCGTAGCGCAGTCCTTCTTGGCATCGCGGCCATCGGGGTGCTGGCGGCCGGCATGCCCAGCTTTGCGGAAGTGCAGAACGTCAAGGTCGGGGGGGACATCACGGTCAGAGCGTTCCACCGCGAGAACCTGGACTTGCACGCCCAATCCGGTGCTGGCGCGACCGGCGGCGGCGTCGGCGCCGTCAACGCCACGCAGGGCCAGCTCGATGGGGACAATTTCCTCATGAGCACGGTGGGGATCAACGTGGGCGCGGACCTCACCGAGAACATCTCCGCGTTCATCCGAATCGCCAACGAGCGGGACTGGAACCAGACGGCGAACACCGCGGCGGGCGACTTCGACATCAGCCAGGCGTACGTCGCGTTCAAGGAGCTGTTTTACTCGCCGCTCACCGTCAGCATCGGCCAGCAGCCCATCGTTTGGGGCCGCGGGTTCGTGCTCGGCAGCAACCTCCTTCCGGGCACTCTGCTCGGCGGGGCGGATGACCGGAACGCCTCGATCAACGCGAACGAGTACACCGACTTCACCGCGTTCGACGCGATCCGGGCGACGATCGATCTCTCCAGCTTCACGGGCAATGTGCCGCTCACGGCGGACTACGTGTACATCAAGCTGGATGAAACGCTGGTCGGTGAGGACGACGACCAGACGGCGCAGGGCCTCAACTTCAGCACCAAGTTCGACATGGGTGAGGCGGAGGCGTACTACCTGAGCCAGAACGACGAGAGCCCGGTTGGCAACGGCGGGGCCGAAGACGGCCGGATCCACACCCTCGGCCTCCGCAGCAGCGCAAAGCCGGTCGAGGGCGCCTACCTGTACGGCGAGCTCGCCTACCAGTGGGGCAACCGGGTGACCGACCTGGAGGGCGTTCAGGCTTCCGGCGGCGGCCACGCAGCTTGGGCGGCGAACCTCGGGGCGGAGTACACGCTGACCGGGGTGGCGATGAACCCGATGTTCGGCGCCGAGTGGCGGTTCTACTCCGGCAATGAGTGCAGCGACACCGGTGGCAATGCCGTGAACGGTGCGTGTGCCGGCTGGCAGGCAATCGCCCCGGGCTACTTCCGGACGGCGATCCGCGAATTCCAGACCCGTCGGAGCGTCACGGGATTCTACGCGACCCAGCAAAACGGCGTCACGTCGGGCCAGACGAACCAGCATGAGTTGGGGCTGTACACGGGCTTCAATCCGCTGGAGGACCTGCGCGTGGGCTCGCGGCTGTCCTGGTTCATCCTGCCGGTCGGGGCCGTCCCGCCGACCTCCCCAGCCGGGGTGGGAGGCAATCGCAACAGCTTCATCGGCACCGAGTGGGACACGCAGTTCACCTACGACTACACGGACGACGTCCAGTTCGGCTTCCTGTACGCGCTCTTCCTGCCGGGCAACGTCTTCCGTGATGCTGGCGGCATCGCCGGCACGGCAGCTGCGATCGGCGGTGATGCGACCGCGCAGCAACTGGTCACCACGGTCAGCGTGAAGTTCTAAGCACGCGCCGGCGCAGTAAGAATTGACAGCGCCCCCTGCTTCGCAAGAGGCAGGGGGCGTTTTTTAACCGTTAGGCCCGTTATGCCGGTTGGGCCCGTTATGCCCGTTGCGGAGCCAGCCGACCAACGGGCTCAACGGGCAAAACGGGCCAACGTGCAAACGAACGAATGTCTCATCCTCTCTGCGTGGCGTTCCTCTGGCACATGCACCAGCCCTGCTACCGGGACCTGGCCACCGGCAGCTGCTCCATGCCTTGGGTGCGCCTCCATGCAGCGAAGGACTACGTCGACATGGTGGAGCGGCTGGACGCCTTTCCAAACATCCGCCAGACCGTGAACGTCGTGCCCTCGCTCCTCGACCAGCTCGACGCCTACCTGCCGCCCGCCAACGGCTCCGACACGTTCCTGGAGCTCTCCCGCAAGGCGGCCGGCGAGTTGTCCTCTGACGAGCAGCGGTTCCTCCTCCGGTGGTTCTTCATGGCCAACCTGGAGCGGATGATCCAACCGGTGCCGCGCTACCACGACCTGCTGGCCAAGCGGGGCCTGCACGTTCAAGAGGAGCGCTGGCCGGCGATCCAGGCGCGGTTCAGGACCCAGGACTACCTGGACCTGCAGGTCTGGTTCAACCTGGCGTGGATCGACCCCTGGATCCGCCGGCGCGACCCGGAGCTGGGCCGGCTGGAAGCCAAGGGCCAGCAGTTCACCGAAGCGGAGAAGCACCTCGTCCTGGACCGTCAGCTTGCGCTCATCGCCCGCGTCGTCCCCGCCTACCGAGCCGCCGCCGGACGCGGCCAGGTTGAGATCACCACGTCTCCGTACTACCACCCCATCCTGCCGCTTTTGTGCGATACCCGCTCGGCCAGCACCGGTCTGCCTGGCGCGGTATTGCCCGAGCCCGGATTCCGGCACCCCGAGGACGCGCGCTGGCAGCTCCAGGCCGCACTCCGGCGCCACCAGGAGGCCTTCGGGGTGCGCGCGCGGGGGATCTGGCCGCCGGAGGGCAGCGTCAGCGAAGAGGCCGTCTCACTTGCCTGCGAGGCGGGTGTCCAGTGGCTCGCGACGGATGAAGAGATCCTCTGGCGCACGCTCAAGACCGGCCGCACCCC
Organism: Omnitrophica WOR_2 bacterium RIFCSPHIGHO2_02_FULL_67_20; assembly: GCA_001805695.1. Taxonomy (GTDB): domain Bacteria; phylum Omnitrophota; class Gorgyraeia; order Aquiviventales; family Aquiviventaceae; genus 2-02-FULL-67-20. Next base: position 29,427 of record MHGT01000019.1, read on the forward strand.
GGCGCTCCTCTACCGGCCGCACCGGCTGGACCGCCCCTCCGGACGGGCCGCCATCGTGTTCCGCGACCGGGAGCTCTCCGACCTCATCGGCTTCGTGTACAGCCGGTGGGAGCCGAAAGCGGCGGCGGCCGACTTTCTCAGGCGGCTGGAGGCCATCCGCTCGCAGCTCCGGGGTGCCTCGAGGCCGCCGCTCGTCAGCATCATCCTCGACGGCGAGAACGCCTGGGAAGGCTACGCGGACGACGGCCACCCGTTCCTGATGGAGCTCTACGCGGCACTCTCGCGCGACGAGCGCTTCCGCTGCGTCACCATCAGCGAGTACCTCGACCGCCACCCGCTCGACGCCGAGCCCTCGCTCCCCGAGCTCTTCAGCGGGTCGTGGATCAACGGCAACTTCGCCACCTGGGTCGGCCACCCGGAGAAAAACGCCGCCTGGAGCCGGCTCGCCGACGCCCGCGCGGCGCTCGAAGGGACGGACAGGAACGCGCCGGCCTGGCGCAGCCTCGGGGCAGCGGAGGGCAGCGATTGGATGTGGTGGTTCGGCGATACCCATTTCTCCGCCCAGGCGGACGAGTTTGACCGGCTCTTCCGCGCCCACCTCGCCAACGCCTACCGGGCCGCCGGCCTCGAGGTCCCGGAGACGCTCAGCCGGCCGATCCGGACGAGCGCCGTGCCGGCCTTCTTCGCGCCGACCGGTCTCATCCAGCCGACCATCGACGGCCGCGAGACGTCCTACTACGAATGGCTCTACGCGGGCCGGGTGGACCTCGCGCGGCAGTACGGCGCCATCCAGCGCGGCATGCAGTCTCTCCGCGTCCTGCATCACGGCTTCGACCGGGCGCACCAGTACGTCAGGCTCGACTTCGATCCGGACCGGCTGGCCGCCACCCCCGGCTGGACGATCGAGCTCTCGCTCTCATCCGTCCGGGTCCGCATCGATCCGGTCGCGGGCTCGGTCCGCGCCCGCGTACTGCCGGCCGACGGCGGGGAGCCGGTCGCCGTCCCCTGCGCGCTCGGCCGGACGCTGGAAGTGGCAATCCCCTCGGCCCTGCTCGACCTCTCCCCGGGCGCCAAGCTGCGCCTGAGCGTCAGCCTGGAGCAGGGTGGGGAAGTGGTGGAGCGCTACCCTGACCACGGCGCCTTCGAGCTGACCGCGTCGGAGGCGGAGCTGGAAGCCCAAGCCTGGCCGCTCTGACACAAGCGGTGATGGTCAAGTTTGGCGGGTGACGCGGAGCGGGGGCCCCCATCCGCCCGGAGCCGACGACGGCGATAGTCCGGCGCGGCGAGGACGGATGGGGTCGGCAGCGGCAGGCCCCGCCAAACTTGACCACTACCACACAAGCGTGCCGCTTGATTGACCGTCGGAGAAGGACTATAATTAGAGTTTATCCATGAAGCCTATCCGCATCGCCATCTCCGGGGTCGGGAACTGCGCGAGCTCGCTCCTCCAGGGCATCCACTACTACGCCGGCGCGCACGCAGCGCCCGGCAACCTCAATCGCGGCCTCCTGCACCCGCGCGTCGGCCCCTACGCCTCGTCCGACATCAAGGTCGTGGCGGCCTTTGACATCGACGCGCGCAAGGTCGGCAAGCCGCTCGAGACGGCATGCGTGGCGCTGCCGAACTGCACGGCGAAGTTCGTCAAGCGCTTCCCGCGCTACGGCGTGACGGTCCGGATGGGTCCGGTCCTCGACGGCGTGGCGCCCCATATGCGCAAGTACCCGTCCGCCCAAACGTTCGTCGTGGCGAAGGCGAAGCCCGCGAACGTCGCCAGGACGCTGAGGGAGAGCGGCGCGGAGATCCTGCTGAACTACCTGCCGGTGGGCTCCCAGAAGGCGACCGAGGCGTACGCCGACGCGTGCCTGGAGGCCGGGGTCAGCCTCATCAACTGCATCCCCGTCTTCATCGCCTCGGACCGCCGGTGGGCGGCCCGGTTTGCCGCGCGCGGCATCCCGCTCATCGGCGACGACGTGAAGAGCCAGGTGGGGGCCACCATCCTCCACCGCACACTCGCCAAGCTGTTCATGGAGCGGGGGGCGGCTATCGACCGGACCTACCAGCTCAACGTCGGCGGCAACACCGACTTTCTCAACATGCTCAACCAGGACCGCCTGAAGATGAAGAAGATCTCCAAAACCGAAGCGGTCCAATCGGTGCTCCACCCCCGCCTCGATACGACTGAGATCCACATCGGCCCGAGCGACTACGTGCCCTGGCAGCACGACCGGAAGGTCTGCTTCCTCCGCATTGAAGGGCGCGGCTTCGGCGATTGCCCCATTGAGCTCGAAGCCAGGCTCTCGGTCGAGGACTCGCCCAACAGCGCCGGCATGACCATCGACGCCATCCGGTGCCTGCGGCTGGCGCGCGACCGCCGCCTCTCGGGCCCGGTCCGGTCCGTTTCCGCCTGGACGATGAAGCACCCGCCCGAGCCCATGCCGGATGAGCAGGCGTGCCAGCTCGTGGAGGCGTTCATCCGTGGCAGCAACAACCGATAGCATCTCGAGTTCCCGGCCCGCCGCGCGCTCCGCGTCAGGATGGAGTTCCGTCCTGCGGTTTGGCGCGTCCGTCGTCCTGTTCGCCGCACTGATCACCTTCCTGGCGCTTCCCTGGGTGGATCTGTCGTGGTGGAAGATCTTCCGCCGTTCGGTCTCGATCGCCTCCGCCCTCAGCCTGTGGCTCTGCATCACCAGGCTGGAGCATCGGTCCATCCGCTCTTACGGGTTCGCGGCGGGCGGGGCGGGGAAGCGGGAGTGGTGGTTCGGCCTGCTGGTGGGTGGTGCGGCGCTGGCGTTCATGCTGGGCATCGGGCTCGCGACCGGAATCTGCCGGATTTCGATCACCCCGGACCGGGTTAAGCTCTGGCGCACCCTCCTCGGCTTTCTGCCCGCGGCAGCACTCGTCGGCGTCCTGGAGGAGCTGGTCTTCCGGGGCTACCTGCTTCAGCACCTGCTGACCTGGTCGCGCGCGGCCGCCGTGCTGCTGACCAGCGCCCTCTATGCCGTGGTGCATCTGAAGAGCCCGGAGTGGACGTTCCACACCTCCCTGGAGCTCGGCGGGCTGTTCCTCTTCGGGGTGGTCTTGTCGTTCAGCTACCTGCGCACCCGCCAGCTGTACCTGGCGGCCGGCCTGCATGCGGCGCTGGCGTACGGTGCGCGCGTCAACAAGCTCCTCATCGAATTCCAAGATCCGTCGATGTCCTGGCTGAGCGGAACGAGCCGGCTGGTGAACGGCGTGTTCGGCTGGTTCACCCTGCTCTTCATCGGCGGTCTCATATGGTGGTGGACGCGGCGCGTGGAAGGAGAGGTCAAACATGGGCAGGCGTAGCGTGTGGGGGACGGTAGCGTGCGCGGCCGTCCTGGTCATGGGGGCCGCATCGGCCGCGGCGGCGATCGACGAGACCAAGGGCGGGCCGTCCTACGTGTCGGGCTCGCTCAGGAAACTGGGCCGCGGCATCGCCAATGTCGCCACGTGCCCCATCGAGCTGCCGCGGACGATTGAGAAAGTGTCTCTCCGAGACGGCTATGTGGCGGGGGCGACGGTGGGAATCCTGCAGGGGGTCTGGCGGACGATACTGCGCGGGGCAGTCGGTGTGTTCGAGGTGGTGACGTTTCCCATCGAGGTCACGGAGGGCTTCAAACCGCTGCTCAAGCCGGAGTTCGCCTTCGGCGGCGACGTCTGGGATGAATAACGGGATTTCGCGGATTTAAAAAGCTGATTTCGCAGATTGAGTTCGTATCCGTGTAATCGGTATGTATAATCTGCGTAATCCTGATTAAGAGAGCAGTTCCTTGCGCTGGTCTTCCGGCAGCGTCCGCTTCAGGACGTTGATGACCCGCGTCAGCTCCATGTCGAGCAGCGTGACGAATGAGAGCAGCCGCTGGGTGAGCCAGAAGACGCCGCACAGCGTGATGCCGATGACGGACGTCGCCATCTGGATCTCGGTTTGCGGCACGACCAGGAGAAAGACGAAGACCGCGGCGGCCATCACGAGCAAGTAGATCTTCAGCCGTTCGACGACGTCGAGGAACCGGCGGTCACTTGGCTGCAGCGGCATGACGCCCCTCCCATCCTGTCCTTCACGCGAGTGATTGCGCCGATGACCTTCGAGGGATAGTATACAACAACATGAGCCCGGCGGGGAGCTGGACCGTGCTGGTTGACGGCTACAACGTCATCAAGCGCCACGGGCCGTGGCGCCGGCTCACTCCCCAGGACGGCAGGACGCGTCTCCTCGCACTGGTCTCCGGCATCGGGTGGCCGGTTCCGGTCCTCCGTGCCGTCATCGTGTTTGACGGCCGGGTGGCGGATGCCACGGCCGTCCACAGCACCGGTGCTATGGAAGTGCGCTTTGCCTCCCCCTCCGCCGACGCCGATCTTCAGCACGCCATCCGGACGAGCACCCACCCCGGCCGCCTCATCGTCGTCACCGACGACGGCGACATCCTCCGGGCGGCGAAGAGCCACGGCGCGCGCTGCCGCTCAAGCCAATGGCTGCTCACACTCGGCCTGAGCGCATCCCGGCACGGGGAGCCGGCGGAGGGGCGGCGGGCCGCGCTGCCGGCCGCCGAGGCACGACGCATCACGGAAGAGCTCGCCAAGCGCTGGCTGGGAAAAGAATGATTGCACGGATTATGAAATTCGATTACGCAGATAAGCGGTTCTGGAGCGCCTGGTCGGGTGGGTTTGACAAGGTGCGTCCGGCCTCGATACAATACTCTTCACGATGGAGGTGAGCCGATGAAACGGAGAGCAGTGTGTGCGGCGTTGGTGCTGGCCGGCGTGAGCCTCTGGTGCGTTCCCGCCTGGGCGCAGGATCCGATCCACAAGATGGGCCGGGGCGTCGTGAACGTGCTGACCGGCTGGATCGAGCTGCCCAAGCAGATCCACCTGGGCAGCCAGGAAGACAATCCGGTCATCGGCGTCGGCAGCGGCCTCTTCAAGGGGGTGGGGCTGACGGTGCTGCGAAGCGGCGTGGGCATCTACGAGGCGCTCACGTTCCCCCTCCCATACCCGAAGAACTATGCGTCGCCCTACGAGCAGATGGAACTCAACGATTACGCCTGGGAAGAGTAACCGGCGCGCGCCGGAACGTCGGCGGCCCTTGGGGGGAACTCCAAGGGCCGCGCTCCTTTTAGGGCTGATCCTCTTCTTCTTTGGGGGGAGGGAGGGGGGTGGGGAGCCGATCCCGCGTTCCCAACCGATCCCGCCGGCGAAATCGGCCAAACCCGTCGTCGGCGAGCGGCTGACGTTCCACGGCCGGTGGATGGGGATCCCGGTCGGGTACGGCTGGATCGAGGTCAAGGAGCTCGTGGACCTGGACGGCCGAGCGGCCTACCACATCGAAGCCCAAGGCCACACGAACGAGGTCCTGTCCACGTTCTATCCCATCCACGACGTCATCCACTCGTACCTCGACGCCGAGACGCTGATACCGCTGCGCTTCGAGAAACACCAGCGCGAGGGCCGCTACCGCGCCGACGAGGTGGTGACGTTCGACCAGCGGTCGCACCGGGCGCAGTACCGCTCGCTCCTCAACCAGTCGGAGAAAACCATCGAGCTACCGCCCGACTTCCAGGACCTCATCAGCGCGCTCTACTGGTTCCGCGCCCAGCCGCTCGGCGCCGACCACACCGTCACCCTGGACATCTACACGGATGAAAAGATCTACCGGACTGACATCGAGATCCAGCCTCCGGTCCAGCTCGAGCTGCTCAAGCGCGGGACTTTCCCGTGCCTCGTGGTGGAGCCCAAGGCCTCGTTCAAGGGCCTCCTCGTGAAACGCGGACGGCTGTGGGCCTACGTCACCGCCGACGAACACCGGCTGCCGCTGCTCGTCAAGGCGACGACCCCGTGGGGCGCCATGAGCGCGGTGATCGATGAGGAGTCGATCCGGAACGTTCTCGGCAAGACCTCCTTCTAGCTCGTCCTCTCCGACAAAAACCCCCGGAAGCCTCCTTTCCAGCACAGAATAATGTCTTATAAGATATATTCTGTTAAATAGACTCTAGGCAATGAACCGCAGTCACTAAGCAAAAGGCTACCTCAAATGCAACTCGAAGAACCTGGAAAGACGGTCCAAATAACCCGCAGGATCAAGCGAATAACCTTCCAGATGACCGGCTCCCCGGATCATCCACAATTCTTTAGGTTCACCGGAAGCTTTGAGAATCTCCTCGGCCCCGTGGCGCGGCATCCGGGCGTCCTCGGCGCCCTGGATCAGGAGGAGCGGCCGGGGGCTGAGCGCCGGAGCCGCACTCCGCGGCGAGACCCTGGAGGGCCAGACGCCGAACCGCAGGCGGTAGGTCGTCGTCACGAACCACAGGAACGGCACCCGCGGCAGCCGGTACAATAGCCCCAGGTGGCGCCCCAGGCTGTCATCCAGGTCCGCATAGGGGCTGTCGACCGCCACAGCACCCAGCCGCTCGTCGCGCGCCGCCACCAGGATGGCGACTACCGCCCCCATGGAGATGCCGTAGACGCCGTACGGGCGCTCGGGAACGTCCGTCTGGCGGCCCAGGAAGCTCAGCGCCCCCTCCAAATCGCGCTGTTCACGCCAGCCGAATGAGGTCGTCCGGCCTTCGCTGCCGCCGTGGCCGCGGAAATCGAACAGGAAGAGGTTAAAACCGCGCCGGTGGAGGCCGGCGGCGATGTCCAGAAGGTCGGAGCGGTTGGAACCTACCCCGTGGCACAGGATGAGCCATGGGCGGGCTGGGTTACCGGGGATCTTCCATCCCTCCAGCTCAAGACCGTCAGAGGATGGAAACCGCACCGTCTCCGCCTCAAGGCCGAACTGGGCCGGCTCGCTCGGCAGCGGAAGCTTCGGGAGGACGGTATTACGCAGGAACAGGACGGCGGAGACCGCCCAGGTCCAGAAGGTAACCAGAAAGACGACCTCAAGGAGGATCACGGGAGGCGGTTGTCGGGCGATGTGTCACTTCACCGTGCTACCGGCGGGAATGGAGCGGTCTAGGCTGACGACGACGATCGATCCGCCATCCGAAGCCGCCAAGACCATCCCCTGGCTCTCGACCCCGCGCAGGACCGCCGGCTTGAGGTTGGCGACAACCACCACCCGCTTGCCGACGAGGTCTGAGGCCTGGTAGGACCCCTTGATGCCGGCGACGACCTGGCGCGGGGCGCCCTCGCCGATGTCCACCTTCAGGACGAGCAGGCGGTCGGCGTTCGGGTGATCCTCGGCGGATACGACCACGCCCACCCGCAGCGAGAGCTTTTTGAAGTCATCCAGCGTCGCCGGGGCCGGCGGTTGAGGAATGGGGCTGGCCGCGGCTGAGGGCGTTTCCGGTACCGGATTCCCTGCCTCGCTCATGCTGAACCTCCAGGTAGTTGGGGAGCCATTACCGCCACGAGCACCGGCGGCTCCATCGGCGGCACCATGGTGATGGCGGTCCAAGGGCAGATCTTCTCGCAGAGCCAGCAGCCGATGCACCGCGGCTGGTCGATGATGCAGGTGGCGTGCAGACCCGGGTACTCCGGTCCCGGCACCTTGTCGATGCAGTCCACCGGGCAGACGGCGATGCACACCTCGCAGCCGGTGCAGCTGTCCGGGTTGATGAGCGCCTTGGGGCGGCCCTTTCTGGGCTGCGCAGTGGTCACGGCCATGGCAGGGCCCGCTTACGCGGGGTTCTTCAGCCGCTCGGAGACCAGGCGGCTCACGAGCTTGCCATCCGCCGCGCCCGCGGCCTTGGCCATCACGTACTTCATGATGGGTCCTTGGGCCGTCCCGACGCTGGCGACCGCTTCATCGACGAGCTTCCGCAGCGCATCTTCCGAGAGCGGCGGCGGCAGGTAGGCGTTCAGGATGGCCAGCTCCGCTTCGGCCTGCGTCAGGATGTCCTGCCGCCCGGCCCCTTTGGCGGACTCGATGGTCTCGCGCCGCTGCTTGGCCTGCTGGGCGATGACCTGGGTGACGCTCTGGTCGTCGAGCTGGGGCTGGCGCTTCTCGATCGCCGCGCGCTGGATCCCGGCCTTGATCAGGCGCAGGGCGTCCACGCGGAGCCGGTCGCGCGCCTTCATCGCCGTCTTGTAGTCGGCCTCGATGCGCTCAGTCAACGTCGGCATTCATCCTCCTCAGCATGGTACCAGTGTACACAAAGGGTCGCGCCGCTTCAAGCCGCTGATCTTCAGCGTTGATCAGCTATAGCAAACGAACTAACAATTGTGACGATTCCAGTGATTCCAAAATTGATTCCAGTGATTTGGATGACGACACATCACTGTAATCATTCGAAAATCACTGTAATCATGCCACAGGATTTACTGCGTTTGTATTAGGACGCTCCGGAATCGAGATAGCCCAGCTCGCGCAGCATCCGCTCGTCTTCCCGCCAGTCCTCGGCCACCTTGACCCACAGCTCCAGATGCACCTTCCGCCCCAGCAAGCGTTCCAGCTGCTGCCGGGCCGCCGTTCCAATGCGCTTCAACATCAAGCCGCCCCGGCCGATGAGAATGGCTTTCTGCCCTGGCCGCTCGACGAGAATGGTGGCCTGGATGACGGTCACGCGTTCACGTTCCTCTACCTGTTCCACGAGGACCGCGACCGCGTGCGGCACCTCCTCATGCGTGGCCATGAGGATTTGTTCGCGGATGAACTCGCTCATCAGCCGCTGCGGCGTCTGGTCCGTCCGCTGGCCGGGCTCATACCAGCGCGGCCCTTCCGGCAGATGCGCGACGATGCGCTCCAACAGCGTGTCCATCTGGACGCCGGTCAAGGCCGAAACCGGGATGCAGTCCGCGAAGAGACCGGTCTTCGCGCACGCCTCCAGTAGCGGCAACAGCTTCGGTTTCTTGACCGCGTCCACTTTGTTGATCGCCAGGAGGACGGCTGGAACACGTGGTTCGCCGCGGCGCCAGCGCACGACCTCTTTGATCCTGGCGAAGACTTGCTCGTCCGCATCCGTCAGGCCGACCCGCCCGTCAATCATGACCGCGATCACATCAGCCTCGTCGAGCACCGCCTTCACCGCCTCCTGCATGTGCCGGCCGAGCGCGTGCTCGGGCTTCTGCAGGCCGGGCGTGTCGAGGAAGATGATCTGCGCGTCGTCGCGCGTCAGCGCGCCGAGGATGCGGTGCCGGGTCGTCTGGGGTTTGGGCGACACGATCGCCACCTTCTCTTTCAGGTAGTAGTTGAGCAGGGTCGACTTGCCGACGTTGGGCCGGCCGACGATGCCGACGAATCCCGACCGATGGATGGCGTCGCTCATCCCACCATCCAATCAACAGGTGGTGGGATCATCCAGCCAGGCGCCGCCGCTTGCGGGCGATCCAGGCGAGCAGCCGGGAGCGCGAGAGGCAGTTCAGCAGCTGCCGCGGCGAGAGCCATGCGCGACGCGCCACGCCCAGGCCGATCGCCATGTGGTCCAGCTGGTCGATGCTGTGGGTGTCGGTCGAGATGGCCAGCATCACGCCCGCGTCGCCGGCGCGCCGGGCCGCCGCATCGGAGAGGTCCAGTCGCTTCGGATAGGCGTTGATCTCCAGCGCCGTCCCCGTGTCGTTGGCCGCCGCGCAGACTGCGTCCAGATCCAGCGGATACGGTTCGCGCTGCCCCATCAGCCGGCCGGTCGGGTGCGCGATCAGGGTCACGTAGGGGTTGCGCATCGCCGCGATGAGTCGGCGCGTCAGGACCGCTTCACTCTGCCGGAAACCCGAGTGGATCGCGCCGACGACGAAATCGAGCTCGGCGAGCACCTTGTCGGGATAGTCCATCCGCCCGTCCGCCAGGATGTCCACTTCGGCGCCCATCAGGAGCCGGAACCGCGCGGCGCGCGCGTTGAGGGTGCGAATCTGCGTCATTTGACGCCGCAACCGCTGGACCGTCATGCCGTGCGCCACCTTCAGCGACGGCGAGTGGTCGCAGATGGCGAGGTACTGGTAGCCGAGCCGCTCGCCGGCTTTCGCCACCGTCTCCAGCGAATCGCTGCCGTCCGACCAGGTCGTGTGGATGTGGAAGTCGCCCCGGATGTCGCGCGGCTCCACGAGCGTCGGGAGCCGCCCGGTCTTCGCCGCGTCGATCTCGCCGCCGTCCTCCCGCAGCTCCGGCGGGATCCACGCCAGCCCCAAGGCGCGGTAGACGCTGTCCTCTTCCCTGCCCGCGATCCGCCGGTTCGTCTTCGTGCGGAAGACCCCATACTCGTTCACCTTCAGCCCCCGGCGAATGGCCAGCTCCCGGAGGCGGACGTTGTGCTCTTTCGAGCCGGTGAAGTACTGGAGCGCGGCGCCAAATCCATCCGGCGCCACAACCCGCAGGTCCACCTGCAGCCCGTCGGGCGTCAGGATCGATGACTTCGTCGGACCTGCGGCGAGGACCCTTGCGCTGAAGGGCGATCGGCAGAAGGCGTCCCTCACCCGCTCGGGCGCGCGGGAGGCCACGAGCAGGTCGAGGTCGCCGATCGTTTCCTTCATGCGGCGCAGACTGCCGGCCGTCGACACCGCGGTGACGCCGGGCACGCGCTGCAGCCTTGCGAGGAGCTCCCTGGCGAGCGGCAGCGCCACCCCGAGGTGCATGCGCTCCCGCCCTTTCTTGAGGACCGCGACGCCCTTCAGGAGGTTCTCTTCCTTCTTCGCCTGGAACCCCGGCAGACGTTGGAGCCGGTGTGAGCGCGCGGCCCGTTCGAGCTGCTCGACGCTCGAAATGCGCAGCCGCTCGGTGAGCAGTTTGGCGGTCTTGGGACCGAGCCCCGGCACTTCCAGGAGCTCCAGCACCCCCCGCGGGATGGACGCTTTGAGCCGCTCGATGGCGCCAATCGTGCCGGTGGCGAGATACTCCGCGATTTTGTCGGCCAGCTCCGCGCCGATGC
>MHGT01000019.1:40282-42326 GCA_001805695.1 Omnitrophica WOR_2 bacterium RIFCSPHIGHO2_02_FULL_67_20
GGCGTCCGCCAGCCGCTGTAGGTCGCCGCTGAAGCTTTCGAGATTCTGCGCCGCCCGCCGGTAGGCGCGGATGCGGAACGGGTTGTCGCCCCGGTACTCGAGGAGGTCCGCCATCTGGGCGAACAGGCCGGCGATTTCGTGCTGTTTCATCTGAAAGGATGATTTCGCAGATTATGAAATACGATTTCGCAGATAGAACGTTTCATCTGCGTAATCAGCTCTTCGAATCTGCGTAATCATGTTTATACGGGACGCGGCGGAGCAGCCAGATGCCGATGGCGAGCAGCGACATGGGGAGGAAGAGCGCATAGCGGTACCGCGCCGGATCCCACACCAGGATTCCCCAGAGCAGCGGACCCAGCACCGAGGAGGCCCTGGCAAAGAGCCCGGCGAGCCCGAACATTTCGGCCAGGCGATCCTTCGCCGAGAGCTCGATGAGCAGCACCCGGGAGGTCGCCCAGGTCGAGCCGAGGCAAAACCCGATCAGCGGCCCCACCACCCACAGCCACGGTCCGGACGGGTCCGCCGCAGCCAGCCCGAGTGAGGCGAGCCATCCGGTCCAGATCCACCCGAGCGTCCGCTTAGCGCCCCACCGCGGGATTATCCGGCCGAAGACGAGCGAGCCGGCGACGGCGAAGAGCTGGCTGAACACGAAGAACCGGATGATGGCCTCCTGGCCAAATCCCGCGACGCGCTTCATGTAGATGACCATGAAGACCAGGACGGTGTTGATCGCGTTGAGGCTGAAGAAGGAGGCCCAGAAGAACCGCCACAGGGCGGAGAGCGAACGGGCGGAGCGCACTGTGGCCGCGAGACGGAACATGGCGGTCCGGACCGCCTCGCCCCAGTCCATCCGAACGGAACCCTCGGCCGGTGGCTCCCGAATGAGCAGGAAACTTGGGAGGGCGAAGAGCAGGAAGCCGAGTGCCGCCGGCGCGAAGGCCGCCTGATACCCCCCTGCCCTGACGAACGGGGAGAGGGTTAAGAGACCGACCGCGCTGCCCAGGTAGCCGAAGGCAGCACCCAGGCCGGAGGTCTCGCCCAGCCGCTCCGGGGCCGACACCCTCCAGAGCAGCGCATCGTAGAACACCGTCCCCAGCTGGTAGCAGAGGTTGGCGAAGCCGAAGAGAAGGAGCGCCGCGCTGAGGCGGCTCGTCAACCCGACGAGCAGCGTCGCCGCGGTGCAGCCGTACGTCGTCCACCGCAGGTAGCGCATCCGCGCCGCCGTGGCATCGGACACGGCACCGCACAACGGCATCAGGAGCGCCGCGCAGACCATGGACACCCCGAGCGCCACGCTGAAGGAGAGCTCTTTGGCGCCCTTCGTCTCCACCACCCACAACGGGAAATAGAAGGAGAGCATCGCGACGGCGAAGAAGGTGTTGGCCAGATCGTAGAGCGCCCAGGCCAGCACCCGCCTCATGAGGGGTGGGTCCGGAGAAATTCCGGCAGCCACTCGAGCCACTGACGCTCGAGCCGGGGCAGCTTCATCCGGAACTCGTCGGCGAACGCCGCCTCCCACCCTTGCCCTCCCCCCACCGCCTTGAGCAGCCGCCTGACCCGCCAGAAACCGTAGCGGGACGTGAGATACGCGACAATGCTGTACGCCTGCTCGTAGGCCAGCGCGACCTCCTCCCCCGAGAGCGACGGCGAGAAGCGGGCCGAGAGCTCCGGCCAGGGGATCAGCTGCTCCGCGTCCCGCGCCTTTTTCAGGCGCTCGAGCGAGCCCTGTAATTGTGTGCGGCCTTCGTACTCCGCGAGCCCTTCGTTGAGCCAGAGGGGGCACTGGCCGCCGCTCAAGTCGTGGATGAGCGCGTGCGCATACTCGTGGAAGAGGATCTGCCGCACCATCGCCAGCTCAAGACCGGCGCTTGGCAGCGGCACACGGATCTTCCCGTCGAACTGACCGGCCACCCACTCCGGCGTCTCTTCGCGAAGCTTGCGGAAGTTCTCGGCGCTGTAGATGAGGACGACGATCTTCTGTCTGGGCCAGTACGCAAAATCCGACCCCACCTCCCGCCTGGCCCCCAGCAAGGCACCCCGG
>MHGT01000019.1:42363-45426 GCA_001805695.1 Omnitrophica WOR_2 bacterium RIFCSPHIGHO2_02_FULL_67_20
CTCGTATCGAAGGTCGAAGGAGGACTGGGACAGGCGTTCGAACTTCGATTCAACGGGCAGCTCCTCCGTCACCTGTTCCAGCCGTTTCTTGAGGGCGTCCTGGCTTGGGTCGAGCTCGACCGCCCGCTGCCACGCCGCCTTGGCCTCTTTGAGCCGCTGGCGGCCGTACTCGATCTCGCCGAGGAGCGCATAGCCGAGCGCGAGGTCCGGGTAATAGTGGAGCGCGTGCTCGATGGCGCTCAGCGCCTCGTCGGCTGCATGCCGCTGGTACGCCTGCTGCGCCTGGTTCAAGTAGATGTTCGCCAGGTTCTGCCGGTATTGCTGGTTGGCCTCATCCAGCCGCAACGCTTCCTGCAGCTGTGTCGCCGCCAGCTCCCACAGCCCCTGCTCCCCCAAACTGACCCCGTAGTTGTTGTACGCCACCGCCAGCTGGGAGCGAGCCCGCGCCTGGCCGGACTGATCATAGAACTGCTGCTTCAGCCGCGTGATGACTACGGGCCAGTCGGTGGGCTCTTCACCCGCACGGACCTCGGCGGGAACGGACGCGGAGGCCGCCAGGACGATACCGCAACATGATAAAACAGATACACAAAGCTGATAAAGCAGATGTATCTGATTTATCGAGACTTGCTTCTGCGTATCTGATTTATCCATGGAGTCCCGCCTCACCCATCCCCTACGCCGTCTCCTTCGGCGAATACCCAGTCCGCGATGAGCCGGACGACCTCGTCGCGGACCGGCTCGTGGTGGAGCTCATGGAAGCAGCCCGGGAACACCTCACAGCGCTTCTCGGCCGTCACGCCGCCGAACCACCGCCTGGCCGCCTCGATGGACACGATCCGGTCCTCGGCCCCGCACAGGAGCAGCACGGACGCCCGCACCTCGGCAGGCCGCCTCTCGACCTCGCGCTGCCACCGCTTCAGCGACCGGTACGTGCCGGCGCTCATGGCGTGATGGACGAGCGGGTCGCGTCGGTAGGCCTGGACCACCGCGGGGTCGCGGCTCAACGCCTGCGCATCGAGGCCAAGATGGAAGCGGCAGGAGGGCCACCAGCCCGCCAGCGACCGGGCAAGCGCCGTCTTCCAGTACGGCAGAGGAAACGCGACGTCAATCAGCGGGGACTGCGCGACGAACCGATGGAAGGCCTGGGGGGAACGCAGCGCCCAGACGATGGCCGCCAGAGCGCCGAAGCTGTGCCCGAAGACGGCGTACCGCGCGAGGCCGGCCCGCGGGAGAAACACGGCATTCGTCATCCCCTCGAGATCTCTGACGCAGTCGGCGAGCTCGCCCAGGACGCCGCGCGCGCCGCCGGAGCGGCCGTGCCCCCACAGGTCCGGCGCGCCGACGCAGACCCCGCGCGCCGCCAGCGCCTCGGCGACGGCCGCATACCGGCCGCCGTGCTCGGCGAACCCGTGGACGATCACGAGAAGCTCGCGCGGGTTTGCCGGCCGCCACCACCGGTAGGCGAGCCTACGCCGCGAGGCGGGCTCGACCCACACCCCCTCGGCGCAGGACACTTCCGCCATCACCCGACGGCCTGCGACTGGTAGAGGCTGTTGAGGAGCGATTCGTGGCGCTGGGCGACGGCGGCCCGCTTCACCTTCAGGGTGGGGGTGAGCTCGCCGGAGGCCTGGGTGAATTCCTGGTCGAGAAGCGCGATCTTCTTGACCTGCTCGAAGCTGGCCAGCTCCCGCTGGAGCTCCTGTACGCGCGCCCAGTAGAAGTCCGCGACGCGCTGGTCGCGCACCAGCTCGCCCAGCGACCCGCCGGAAATCCGCTGCTCCTCGGCGTAACGCCGCAGCGCCTGCGCGTTGGGGACGAGCAGTACCACGCAGTAGGGCCGCTTGTCGCCGTAGACGAACGCCTGGCTGATCAACGGGTCTGCCATAAACAGCTTCTCGAGCTTCTGGGGCGCGACGAACTTGCCGCCGGCGGTCTTGATGAGGTCCTTCTTCCGGTCGGTGATGCAGAGGCAGCCGTCCGGCTCGAAGCGGCCGATGTCGCCGGTGTGAAACCAGCCGCCGGCGAGGACGGCCGCCGTCGCCTCCGGCTGCTTGTAGTAGCCCTGCATGACGTGCGGCCCCCGCGTGAGGATCTCCCCGTCCTCGGCAATCCGCACCTCGACGCCGGGAACCGGCAGTCCGACGGTGCCGAAGCGGGGACGCTCGAGCCGGTTCGCGGTGATGACGGGCGAGGTCTCCGTCAATCCGTACCCTTCGATGATCGTCACTCCGACGCTGTAGAAGAATTCCCCGATCTCCCTGGAGAGCGGCGCGCTGCCCGAAACGAAGAAGCGCAGGCGGCCGCCCAGCTTGGCCTTCAGCTTGCGGAACACCAGCCGGTCGGCCAGCTGCCGCTGCAGCCCAAGCGCGGGCGGCACGGGTTTGCCGCTCGCCTGGCACTGCGCCCACGCGCGTCCGACCCGCAGCGCCCAGCCGGCCAGCCGCCGCTTGAGCGGGGACGCCTGCCGGAGCCCTTCCTGGATGCGGCCGTAGAGCTTTTCGAAGAACCGCGGCACGCCGAGCATGACGGTCGGATGGACCTCCTGCATGTTGTCAGGAACGGTGTCCATGTTTTCGACGTACGCGACCCGAGCACCGACGGTCAGCATGAGGTACCAGCCCGCCATCCGTTCGAAGACGTGGCAGAGCGGCAGGAAGGAGAGGTGCGTGTCGGTCCCGCTGATCGGAATGACCTCCAAGCATGCCGCGACGTTGGAGAGGAAGTTCTGATGGGAGAGCATCACGCCCTTCGGCTCTCCCGTCGTGCCCGAGGTGTAGATCAGCGTCGCGGTGTCCTCCGGCCGGGCCAGTGCTCGTCGGTGGCGGTGAAGGTCCCGGAGGCGCGGCGCCATCTCCCGGCCGCGCGCAAGCGCTGCCGCCCACGCGAGGACGTGCGCCTGGTGCTGCTGGGTCGGCTCAACCACCACGATGGCGCGGAGTGCGACGGGATGGCGGCCGGCGGCGAGCAGCTTCTGGACCTGCTCGGACGTCGAGGCGACGGCCAGCACCGGCTGGCAGTCGCTGCAGATGACGCGGACGTCCGCCTCGGTCAGATTGGGAT
>MHGT01000019.1:45437-79470 GCA_001805695.1 Omnitrophica WOR_2 bacterium RIFCSPHIGHO2_02_FULL_67_20
GTCCACGCGCCAATCGACTGGATGGCGAGGTCCGCCAGGCCCCATTCCGGCCGGTTCTCGCAGAGAAGCAGCACCCGGTCACCCGGGTTGACTTGTTGAGACAGGAGAAAGAGACTGAGGGCGAGGACGTCGTCGGCCGCCTGCTCCCACGTCACCAGTTGGTAGGTCCCGTGGCGCTTGACCAGGAAGAGCGGGCGCTGCTTGAAGGCGGCGGCCTGCCGGGCGAACAGCTCAGGAATCGTCTCATCCATAGAGAGTAGTAACCAGGCTGATTACGCCGATTCGCCGTAAATCCGCAAGCCTTAGAGCTGATTTCGCAGATAGAACGCCTTATCTGCGAAATCCGCCTTGAGGGGTGGTTCTTCTCCGCGAATCTGCGAAATCATTCTTCACAGGATGCCGTCTTCCAGCCACGCGAACCGCCCGGCAAGGACGTCCTGGGACACCCCGAGGGCCGGGCGGTCTTCATTCTGATGCAGGGCGCGCATCGCGTGGGTGACGCGGCGGCGCGCCAGGCGGCAGAAGAGGTCGGCCAGCTCCACCGGGCTCTGCTCGGAGGGCTGCAGCCGGACCATCGCCTGCGCCTTGGAGCAGGCCGCGGCCATGGCGAAGAGGTCGGCGCCCACGTCCACCAGGCGGCCGAGGAGCTGTTGGCGGTAGGCCAGGCGGGTCTGATGGCGCACAGCGCCGTGAAAGAGCGCGCGGGCCAAGCGGTGGCTGGCGCGTTCCACGAACCGCAGGTGCCCGGAGAGGCGCGGCCCGAGGGCGGTGTAGCCCGGCCTTCCCAACGCCGCCAGCCACTGCCGGGGGTACCACAGCGCGTAGAAGCCGAAGGCGGAGAGCGCCGCGCGCGCCTTGGCGGCCGGCGGCTCGGCGGGGTTCAGCAGCCTGCTGACGATGCGCATGTGGGCGTCGAGTGATTCCCGCGCGATGAAGAGCCGCATGATCTGGCTGGTGCCCTCGATGATGAGGTTGATGCGGGAATCGCGCATGATGCGCTCGACCGGCAGCGCCGGCTCCCCGCGGGCCCGCAGCGACCGGGCGGTCTCGTAGCCGCGCCCGCCCCGGATCTGCACCGTGTCGTCCACGATCCGCCAGCACGCCTCCGAGCAGAAGAGCTTGGCCGTCGCGGCCTCCAGGCGGATGTCGGCCGTCTTGCGGTCCACGAGCGCTGCGGTGAGCCACACCATGGCGTCCATCGCGAACGTCGTGGCCGCCATCTCGCCGATCTTCACGGCAATCGCCTCGTGCTTGCCCACCGGAGCGCCCCACTGCTTGCGCTCCTTCGCCCACTGACGGGTGATCTGCAGGCACCGCTTGGCGGTGCCGACGCAGCCCGCCGGAATCGCGAGGCGCCCCGCGTTGAGCGTGATGAGGGAGAGCTTGAGCCCGAGGCCCGGCCCCCAGAGGATGTTGGTCTTCGGCACCCGGAGGTTGGTGAACCGCAGCACGCCGTTCTGGATGCCCTTCAGCCCCATGAAATCGCACCGGTGCACGACTTCGAAGCCGGGCATGGACTTCTCCACGAGGAAGGCGGTGATCTGCTTGCGCTCCCGGCCGCCCACGGCGACCGACGGGGTCCGCGCCATCACGACCACGACGTCGGCCACCGGCCCGTTCGTGCACCAGAGCTTCTCGCCGTTGAGCACGTAGTGCTCGCCCCCCTCGACCGGGGTGGCCGTCGTGAGCATGTTGGCCGGGTCGGAGCCGGCGCCGGGCTCGGTCAGGGCGAACGCGGAGACGGTGCCGGCGGCCAGGCGCGGGAGATAGCGGCGTTTCTGCTCGTCGGTGCCGAAGAGCATGAGCGGCTGGGGCGCGCCGATGCTCTGGTGGGCGCTGAGCCACACCGTCGTGGAGCCGCAGTAGCTGCCGAGGAGCGCGATGACCCGGTTGTAGTTGGTCAGGGAGAGCCCCAGGCCGCCGTACTCCCTGGGGATCTTCATCCCGAAGCAGCCCAGGTGCGCCAGCCCCTGGAGGACGGAGGCCGGCATCTCCCCGGTCCGGTCGATCTCATCCGGGTCCACGTGCTCTTTCAGGAAGGGTTCGAGCTTCGCGAGGAACTCGTCGCCAACCGTTCGGTCCGCTTCAGGCTGCTCCGGATACGGGAAGATGAGGTCGGTCCGCAGCCGGCCCATGAAGAGCTCCGCGATGAAGCTCGGATGGCTCCACTCGGCTTCCCGCGCGGCTTCGGTGACCTCCAGCGCCTCGGGCGAGCCAGTGCCGAGCATCGCGTGCGGGCCTGCGGGCGGGTTCATGTGCCTGACACGAGGTTGACGGGTGCGCCGCCGAGGAAGCCGGCGATGTTGGTGACCGTCGTATCGAGAATGCGCTGGAGCGCCTCTTTGCTGTCGAAGGCGATGTGCGGCGTGATGACGACGTTCTCCCGATGGAGCAGGATGTGGTTCTTCAAGGCCGTCGCGAGCTTCTCCTTCGGGAAGTCATGTGAGAGCAGTTGGCGCTCCTCCTTGACCAGCTCCTCCCCTTCCAGCACATCGAGCCCTGCCCCACCCACAATCCCCTGGTCAAGCGCCCACACGAGCGCATCGGTCTCCACGATGCCGCCACGCGCCGTATTGATGAGGAGTGAGCCGCGCTTCATGAGCCGGAACATCCGCCGGTTCATGAGATGGTGCGTGGCCGGCATATAGGGCACGTGGAGGCTCACGATGTCCGACCGGCGCAGGAGCGTGTCCAGCGGGACGTACTGGTAGTCCAGCACCTCGCTCAGGAACAGGTTCTGGCGCGCGTCGTGGACGAGCACCTCCATGCCGAACCCCTTCGCCATCTTGATGACGTGCAGGCCGATATGCCCGCCGCCCACGACGCCGAGCGTTTTGCCTTTCAGGTCGAACCCCTGCAGCCCCTCGAGCGAAAAGTCGCCCTTGATCGTCTTCACGTAGGCCTTGTGGATGTTGCGCGAGAGGGCGAGGATGAGTGCGAAGGTGTGCTCGGCCACCGTGTTCTCCCCGTACGAGGGGACGTTGGAGACGACGATGCGGCGGGAGCGGCAGGCCGCGAGGTTGATGTGGTCGAACCCGGTTGAGCGCGTCGCGATGAACGTGAGGCGGGGCAGCCGGCGGAGCACCGCCGAGGTCAGCGTGGAGTAGATGAAGACCGAGAGGACCGCCGCACCATCGGCCAGCCGGCGCGTCGCCTCGGTGAGCGGCTCCGCCAGGAATCGGACCTGGAGCTTGCTCTTCGCCAGCGCCCGGGTCAGATACCGGCGCTCCCAGGGCGCCGTTTCAAAGAAAACTGCTTTCATCAAATTTCGGATTTGCGATTTCGGATTTCGGACCGGCGGCGTTTACTTCCGAAATCCGCAATCCGAAATCCGCAATCTGCCTGTCATCGATCCTTGAATTGCGGCTGGCGTTTCTCGAGGAAGGCCGACACGCCCTCGCGGCAGTCCTCGGTCGCGGCGATGCGCCCGAAAGCGTCGGCCTCGCGGGCCAGCCCCTGCTCCAGCGGCAGATGCAATCCTTCTTCGATGGCCCGCAGCGATTCGCGGATGGCCACGCTACCCTTTGCGGCGATCTTCCGCGCCAGGTTCTTCGCCGCCTTGAGCACCTGATCCTGCGGCACCACCTGGTTGACGAGGCCCAGCCTGAGCGCTTCCTGCGCCGTGACCATATCGCCCGTCAGGATCCATTCGATGGCTTTGGCCCGGCCGATGAGGCGAGGCAGCCGCTGGGTGCCGCCCCAGCCGGGGATGATGCCGAGGTTGATCTCCGGCTGGCCGAACCGGGCCCGGTCGCCGCTGATGCGCAGGTGGCAGGCCATGGCCAGCTCGCACCCGCCGCCGAGGCAGACGCCGTTGATGGCGGCGATGACCGGCTTGGACAGGCGTTGGATCTTCAGGAACACCGACTGGCCCAGCGCCGCCATCTCCTTGGCCGCCTCGACGGAGCCGAGCTGGGAGACTTCTTTGACGTCCGCGCCGGCGACGAAGGCGAGCGACCCGCCGCCGGTGATGACCACGACTTTCGCGGCCGGATCGCCGGCGATGGCGTCGAGTGCGCGGTCCAGCTCCTGCAGCGTCTGCCGGTTGAGCGCGTTGACCGGCCGGTGGTCGATCGTCACGACCGCCACGCGGTCCTCCACGGCCACTTTCACGTTCTCTCCCGACGCAACAGCCATGTGATCTCCTTGGGAACTCATGGGGCAACCAGTAACTGGTAACCAGTAACCGGTAACCAGTAACCAGCACCCCTGTCCCGGTAACCGGTGACTGGTTTCTGGTTACTCGGCATAGTCAAAGAAACCCCTCTTCGCCTTCTTCCCAAGATGCCCCGCCGCCACCTTCCGCTTCAGGAGCGGCGAGGGCCAGAACCGCTCGCCATGCTCCTTGGTCAGCTGCTCAAGCTCCTTGAGTACGACGTCCAAGCCCACCTCGTCGGCGTAGTGGAGGATGCCGCCCTTCGACTGGGGGAAGCCTAGCCCCGCGATGATGGAGAGGTCCGCGTCGGCGGCGGTGCAGACGTGCTCCTCGAGGCACCGGATCGTTTCGTTGATCATCGGCAGGACGAGCCGGTGGATGGAGAACGCCGTCGGCTTGCGCGAGCGGCACAGCTCCGTGATGATCCGCTCCAGGTCTGGGTCCGGCTGTCCCGCCCGGTCGCCGTAGAGGTAGAAGCCCGCACCCGACTTCGTCCCATAGCGCTTGAGGGCGTAGAGCCGTTCCCAGATGGCGGCCGGTGCTACCCGCGAGCCGTACGCGTCGAGCAGAACGTTGACCACCTCGCGGCAGACGTCGAAGCCGAGGTTGTCCACGAGCGTGAAGGGGCCCATCGGGAAGCCGAACTGGACCGCCGCCTCGTCGATCTCGCGGGCCGAGGAGGCGCCCTCCTGCACGCAGTAGGCCGCCTCGTTCAGGTACGGCATGAGGATGCGGTTGACGAGAAACCCCGCACACTCGTTGACGCGGACCGGCAGCTTGCGCAGGCTTTCGGCGAAGGCGGTGATGTCGCCGGTCGTCTCCTCGGAGGTGTCGAGGCCGGGGATCACCTCGACGAGCTTCATGATGTGGGCCGGGTAAAAGAAGTGCATCCCGATGACCTTGTGCGGCCGCGTGGTCGCCTGTCCCAGCGCGGAGATGGAGAGCGAGGAGGTGTTCGAGGCGAGGATGGCCGTTTCGGGCGTGAGGCGGTCGAGCTCCGCGAAGATCTGCCGCTTGAGGTCCAGTTTCTCCGGCACCGCCTCGATGACGAGGTCCGCCTCCCGAAAGCCGTCAAACGTGGTCACCCCGGTGACGAGCGTGAGCTTCTTTTCCAGCTCGTCCTGGGTCATCTTACCGCGGTCCACCCGGCGCTGGTAGATCTTCCGGATGACCTCGAGGCCCTTGTCCACGCGGCCCTGGTCCACGTCCTTGAGGAGGACCGGCACGCCGCTGAAGCTAATCGCCTGGGCAATCTCCGCCCCCATGGCGCCCGCGCCGATCACTGCAGTCTTATAAATATACATAGCTTCAGTCCGTAGTCCGTAGTCGATAGTCCGTGGACGGGCCAGCTGACGCGCTATGGACTACGGACTGCGGACTATGGACTCTCGACATCATACTTTTTCGAACACAATCGCCGCCCCCTGCCCGCCGCCGATGCAGGCGGTGGCGACTCCGATCGACACGTTGCGGCGCTTCATCTCATGGAGGAGGGTGACGACCAGGCGCGTCCCGGTGGCACCGACCGGATGGCCGAGCGCAATGGCGCCGCCGTTCACGTTCGTGGTCTCACGGTTGAATCCCATGGCCTTCTCGCAGGCGAGGAACGTCGCGGCGAAGGCCTCGTTGAGCTCCATGAGCTGAACGTCCTTCATCGTCAGTCCGGCCCGCTTCAGCGCCGCGGGCACCGCAAGCGCGGGCCCGAGCCCCATCCGCTCAGGCTCCAGCCCGGCGAAGGCGTAGCTCCGGACGCGGGCCAGCGGGGTGTAGCCCAGCGCCTTCGCCTTGGCGGCCGTCATCAGCAGGACCATGGCGGCCCCGTCGGCGTTGAAGCAGGCGTTGCCCGACGTCACGCTGCCCTGCTCCTTGAAGATCGCCGGGTACTGGCCGAGGAGCGGCTCGCTTAAGGCCGGGTTGATGCCTTCGTCCTGCGTGAACGGCTCCGGCGGCAGGTCGCGGCCCATCGAGCGCTTCGGCACCAGGACCGTCACCAGCTCGTCCTTGAACCGGTTCTCCCGGGTCGCGCGGAACGCGCGCTGGTGCGAGAGCAGCGCGAACCGGTCCTGGTCGGCGCGGCTGATGGAAAACTCCGCCACGAGGTTCTCGGCGGTCTGCCCCATGATCTGGCCGCACACGGGGTCGGTCAGCCCTTCCCAGATCGTGTCGATCATCTCCGCGTGGCGCAACCGCTTGCCCCACCGCATGTCGCGGCTGACATACGGGGCCGCACTCATGCACTCCGCGCCGCCGGCGATCTGGACGTCCCGGTCGCCGCAGAGGATATTCTGGCAGGCGCTGACGATCGCCTGCAGGCCGGAGGCGCAGTTGCGCTGGACGGTGAAGGCGGGCGTTTCGTTCGGGACGCCGGCTCGCAGGGCAATCACGCGGGCGATGTTCGGCGCGTCCGAGCCCTGGCCGACGCAGCCGACGATGACCTCGTCGACCTCCGCCGGCTTGAGGTTCGTGCGCTTCAGGAGCTCCCGCACCACCGCCTCGCCGAGGAACTGGGCGGTAAGCTGTTTGAGCGCGCCGCCGAACACCCCCTGCGGCGTGCGGAACCCGGCCACAATCACCACATCCTGCGCCATGTACACGAGCCTCACAGAGACAAGAGCATCATCCTACTGGGCGTGGGGGAGGTTGTCAACGCTCCGGACTCTCGCAATCCGCTTCAGCTCAGGCAGATACTGCAACGCCACCTCTTCGCCGCGGCGGATGAAGGGCTCGGGGTTGAAGAACTCGAGCCAGTGGGAGCCGGGGACCGTCGGGCGCAGCGTGAGGTCCGCTTCGCGGCAGGCGACCTCGGCGATCTGGTACTCCATCGCCTGCATCGAGCGCATGATGACGTCGAAGACGAGCGGTGACACGGAGCGGACGAGCTCCTGCCGGACCCGGAACAGGAGCCGGAACGGCAGGCTGCGCGAGGCCAGCTGCATGTCCCGCTCGGCGCGGCGGCGCTGCACGTCCTGCTGGTGCGCCGTGATCTCCGCGGTCGTCGGGAAGACGTTCACCGCGATCACGTGGTGCGCCCCGGAGCGCTTCAACACGCTCACCGGAATCGGGTTGACGACGCCGCCATCGAGGCACAGCCTGCCCTTCCGGACGACCGGCTTGAAAATGCCGGGGATGGACACCGACGCCCGCACCGCATCGGCGATCGACCCCGAGTCGAAGATGACCTCCTCGCGCGCGATGGGGTTGGCCGCCACGATCTTCAGCGGCAGCCACGTGTCGTCGAACGTCTTGCCGGCGAAGTCCTGCTCCAGCTTGGCCATGAGGCGCGCGCCCTGGATCGGGCCGCCGGCGAGCGGGCCCAGCACCACGCCGACCGCCACGCACACGATGAACCCGAAGAGCAGCCCGGTCCAGAATTCCGCCAGCCACCCCACCAGGATGCCGGCTGAGAGGCCGATGAGCACGCTGAAGAGCGGAATCCCCAAGTCCAGCATAAAGAGCTTGCGGATGTCCCAGGGGTTCTTGAAGCTCAGCGCCATCCGCTCCAGGTCGTCGGCGGAACGGCCCGAGGCCCAGAGGCCTGCGATAAACGCCCCGATGCTGGAGCCCGCGATGAGGTCGATCGGGATCTGCTCGCGCTCGATGACTTTGAGGACCCCAATGTGCGCCAGCCCGAGCGCCGCCCCGGAGCCGAGCGCTAGCCCGACGAGCTGGCCGCCCAGCTCGCGGGCGATGCGCCGCACCGTCCGCGCATAGGCCGTGGCCGGCTGCTCCATCATCTGCCGCAGCCGGTCGGGCAGCTGAGCGCCTTCCAGCTCGTCGGCATGGGGCAGGACGACCGCGACGGGCTGCTCCATCAGCGCCGCCGCGTCCGGCGGGCTGAGCTGCCATTCGCCGGTCCGGGCCAGCTGGTTCAGGACCACCTTGATGCGCTGCTCGGCCGGCCCGACCGACGCGTGGAGCTGGTGGATGAGGGCGTTCGTGCGGATGATGTGCTCCTTCTGGGGATCGGTCAGGAGATAGACGAGGTCCGACTGGGTCAGCGCCTTCAAGACCTGGCTGTTCAGCTCGACCGGCAAATCGAGGAGGACGTAGTGGAACCGGTTGGTCAGCGAGCTGAGGAGCGGCGCGATCGCCTGCTCTCCGCCCGGCTCGGCGAGGAGTGCCTTGGCGGGCAGCAGGTCGTGGCCAAGCGGGTGGGGGACAATCGCCCCCTCAGCCGGCTCGCCTTCGGCAGTCACCGGAAGCAGCCGCCCGGCCCGGCCGGCGGCGCCGAAGTCGACCACGATGACGCTCCGTCCGGTTTCATGCCGCAGCGACACCGCCAGCGCGGCGGCGAAGGACGTCCGCCCCACCTGCTTGACGGCGCTGTACACGGCGACGATGGTGGCATCCGAGAACTCCCCACCCCGGTTGCTGGTGCGCAGCCGCCGCGAGAGCGACCGGCTCAGGTACAGGACGAGCGACGGGATGCGGTTGATGACCTCTTCGAAATCTTTCTTCTGGAGCTGGAGGATGAGCGCGTCGTTGAGCGCCTGGATGGTGGCGGAGTGGGTCTCGCCGATGAGGAGCGAGATCTCGCCGAACGAGTCGCCGTTGTGGAGGACCGTCAGCGTCCGCTCCTCCCCCTGCGCCGTCCGGGTGAAGACGCGCACGCGCCCGGAGCTGATGATGTAGAACGCGTCCGCCGAGTCGCCCTCGCGGTAGACGAGCTCGCCCTTCTTGTACTCGACGAGGCGGGTCCGGTCGGCGATGAGATGCAGCTGGTCCTCGGTGCAGGACGCGAAGACGGGGACGCGCCGCAGAATGACGAGCTTGTCCTGCGGGTGCGGGGGCTCAAAGGTGGTCATCGGCTGATTCGCGCCAGCCGCGCGGGATCGTTGGTGAAGATGCCGTCCACTCCCATCCGTGTGAGCCGGCGCGCCGCGCGGACCTCGTCCACCGTCCACGCGTGGACCCGCAGGCCGGCGGCGTGGGCCGCGGCGACCCGGCGGGGGGTCACGAGCGTATGAAAGGGGTGCCAGGCGGCACAGCCGAGCCGGATCGCCTGCCGAAGCGAACGGTCCGGCTGAGCGCGGCAGATGAGCGCCCGGGGGCGGCGCGAGGACGCGGCCAGACGGATCAGACCGGGGTCAAAGGAGGACAGGAGAATGCGTCGTTGTTTGGGGACATGCCGGAGCAGCCGCAGGAGCCGGCGGATGAGCGGCCGGGGTGCCGCGGTCCGCTTCAGCTCCAGGTTCACGCCCATGCGCGGCGGGATGCGGCGGAGCGCCTGGGACACCAGCAAGATACGCTCGCCCGAGAACCGTGGATGGAACCAGCCGCCCGCGTCGAGCCGGGCTGCGTCCGCATAGCGCGTGTGCGTCAACACTCCTCGTCCGTCCGTCGTCCGTTCCAGCCGCTTGTCGTGGAAGATCACCAGCCGGCCGTCGAGCGTCACTTGGACGTCCAGCTCGACCATGCCCGCACCCGCGCGCGCAGCCTCGCGGATCGCGGCCGCCGTGCTCTCCGGAGCCCTCGCCGAGGCACCCCGGTGGGCGATGATGATGGGGTGTGACCCCGCATCGTGGGCATATGATAATATCACGCCGCCGCGGCCCGCGCTCATCCCACCACCTGCCTCGGTCCGCCGGAGGCGGACCGGACAACAACAGTGGCATCCGCGTGGGTTGTCCCGGCCTTCGGCCGAGAGGCAGGTGGTGGGATCATCCCGTCAGCGCCCGTGAAAAAAAGTTCGCCACCCGGGCGCAGTACTCCTCCGGGTGGCGGGCGAACATCCCGACGTGCGCCACCGTCGGCTCGTACCAGCGCTCCTTCGGACCGGCCCACCGCTCGTAGAACTCCTGCCCGAGGATCGGCGCCACGCGCTGGTCTTCCCCGCCCTGAATCGCGAGCAGCGGCTGGCGCAGCCGCGGCGCCAGTGTTACCGGGTCGAGCCGAGACAAGCGCCGGCCGAGTGTGAGCTGAAGGCCCCACCACGCAAGCCAGGCCGCCAGCGCAGCGACGTCGCCGTCGCGCTGGATGAGAGCGCGGCGGAGCACCGGAAAGAATCGTGAATAGGGAGAATCGGCGACCACCGCGCGCACGTCCGGATCGCGCGCCGCCATCTGGCACGCCACCGCGGCTCCCATGGACAGGCCGAGCACGCCGGCCGGCACGCGGGCCGCCCCCTCCCGCATGCGCGCCCACCGGAGCACGGTCAGCCCGTCCTCCGTTTCGCGCACGCCGAGCGTGCAGGGACCGGGCCGCTCGCCGTGCCCGCGCAGCTCGAAGATCAGCGCCTCGTAGCCGCGCCGGCGCAGCCCGTCGGCGATGCCGAGGACCTGGTACCGGTTGGCGGAGTAGCCGTGACAGAGCAGGATGCGGCCGCGGGGAGCGGAGGACGGGGCCAGCTGCCACACGTCGAAACCAACACCGTCCGGCGCGCGCAGGGTGTGCGAGGTGGACGCGGGCGCGGGCGTCGGCGGCGGGATGGGCCGGCGCTCAGGATAGAGGAGCCGCCGGCTCAACAACCCCGCCCACCCCGCGAGGCCGAGTCCCAGGAGTGCCAGGAACCAGATCAAGACGTCGATGGGCGAGAGAGGCGCTGGCGCACGAACCGGGAAAGAACCGACCGGTTGCGCTCACTCAGGTCGGTGAAGAAGATGGCGACGTGGTACCGGCCCTTGTCCGGGCTGACGATGACCGGCTCCGACCGGACGACGACGCCGGCGCAGCGGATGCGCACGCGCCGGCCGCCGCCTACCCCCCCGCCGGGGGGGTCGGGCAGCTCGTAGTCGAGCTGCAGCTTGGTCATGGGTGCCAAGAAGCGGTCGAGGGTGCAGTAGGCGCCGGCGGCGCTGAGGTTGACCGTCTCGGCCTGGATCGGCGCGCCGCCGTCGGTGATGGCGAGCGGCACGCGCTCGCTCACGCGCGGTGAGCGGCGGCGTTCCGAGGCTTCGGTGCGAGGTCGGCGCTGACGCATTACCCTGGCGGCCAGGTCATCGGTCGTCCTCCCAGGAGATGCCAGTGGAGATGCCAGACCGACTGGCCGGCCGCGGCACCGCAGTTCACGACGAGCCGGTAGCCGTGCTCGGTCAGCCGGCGCTCCCGCGCGAGCCGGTTGGCGAAGTGGACGGCGCGGCCCAGGAGTGGGGTGTGCGACTCGGAGACATCGGCGAGCGTCGGGATGTGCTCGGTCGGGATGATCAAAAGATGCGTGGGGGCCTGGGGGTTGATGTCCGTCACGGCGAGCAGGCCGTCGGTTTCAGCGACGATGTCGGCCGGCACCGCCCGGCGGGCGATGCGGCAGAAGAGGCAGTTCGCGTCGCTCATCCATCCTGTCGCAGGCTTCGTCCGGGAGGCAACCTGCGCTGCGGTCGCTCAGGAAGCGGCCGGCTTGGCCGCTTCGGCCTTCGCCTTCTCCTCGGCGTCGGCCTTGACCTTGGCGGCGTCCGCCGCCAGCTTTTCCCGCTCCGTGACCCAGACCTGCTTGTTGTAGAAGTACTTCCCGTCCTGGTAGAACCACGACTTGGCCCGCAGGCGCTTGCCCGTGACCGAGCAGACGGCGGGGCGGCTTCCCTTCGACATCACACCTGATCCCCTATGGTTGTGCCGGCCAATTAGTGGAACGCCCACGCGGCCCAGTGGCAGGCCAGCGCGAACGTGAGGCCGAGCGCCACGCCCAAGATGAAATCCGGCGCGCGAGGATGGAAGAACCCGAACACAGGAACCCCCTTGCGGATCAGCAACACCGTCGAGAAACAGCGACGGCAGTATAGCGGTTTCCGTCGACCAGCGCAATAAAAAAACGTCCCCCCACCTGCGACAGGTGGGGGGACGAGCCGTTCTCGGATCCTGGCGGGCTTACTTGGTCGAGACGACCTTTAGGCCCATGACCACGCCAAGGATCACGAGAATTCCCTTGTACGCCTCCAGCGGGAAGTAGAGGCCGATGAGGGCCCCTATGACTGCTCCCGTGAGGACGTGATGATCAAACAACTTGTCAAGTTTCATTCTCGCTCACCTCCTTCTTCTAGACATTTGTCTAGAGTAGAGCGGGTTGAACCTCCTCCAAGGGATCCAGAACCGCTCTCAAGGCAAGTATACCCGATGGAGGAAGCAAGCGACAAGTCTTCAGTAACTTATTGTTATACAAGAAGTTACTGATTAACTAGGCGGGAATGAGCGGGAATTTTTCGGAGAGGCGTCCCAGATAAGCAGACAAACGTCGCTTATCCGTCTCTGGCATCTCGAGGAAGGCGACCCCGAGATCGAACTGTTCGCTGTACGGGATGGACCGGAACCAGGCGGTACGTCCTCGGGCGGAGATCGGCCCCTCCCCGGTGGAGAGGATGAGCTCGAGGTTGAACTGGGTGGAAACCGGAAAAGCGGTCGAGCTGATGCAGCACACGCCGCCGATCGAGATATCCTTGGTGAGCGTTTCGAGGAGGCGCGGAGAGCGCGGCAGGTGCAGCCGCACCGGCCGGTAGGCGCGAACCCGTGAGCTTGTCCGCCGTTCGTTAAGCATGGCAACAGGCTACCAAAGTGTCCGCGCGGCGTCAAGCACGAAGTGGCTGTCGCCAGCCAGCGGCCAAGCGTCCTCCCGGGTAAACGTTTCCCGGGAAACGTTTACCCGGGACGCAGGCTGGGAACGCCCGTGAGGCGCGTCCCTGCTTGCATCATGCCTGCCGCCGCGCTACAATGAACGGCGAGCAGCGACATGTATCTCGAATATCTTGGCCTGCGTGAAAAGCCGTTCTCCATCACGGCCGACCCCTCGTTCCTCTACCTCTCCCGCAAGCACCGCGAGGCGCTCTCCCACATGGTCTACGGCATCCGGGAGCGCAAAGGCTTCGTCGAAATCACCGGCGAGATCGGCACCGGCAAGACCACGCTCTGCAAGGCGCTCCTGCGCCAGCTCGACCCATCGACCAGGACGGCGCTGATCCTCCAGCCCCAGCTCTCGGAACTCCAGCTGCTGCAGTCCATCGTCCAGGACTTCGGCCTCAACCCGATGCGCGGCAACAACCGGCTCGGCCTCTTCACCCAGCTCAACCAATTCCTCCTCGAAGAAGCTCAGCTGGGCCGCAACATCGTCCTCGTCATCGACGAGGCGCAGAACCTCAGCCTGCGGCTCCTGGAGCAGATCCGCATGCTCTCCAACCTCGAGACGGACAAGCAGAAGCTCATCCAGATCATCCTCGTCGGCCAGCCCCAGCTGCGCGAGAAGCTCGCCCTGCCCGCCCTCGAGCAGCTGCGCCAGCGCATCGGCGTGCGCTACCACATGATGCCGCTCGACATCGACGAGGTCCGCACGTACATCCAGCATCGCCTGCGCGTCGCAGGCTCGGACGGCGGGCTCGAATGGACGCCGGAAGGCCTGGATGAGGTCTACCACCTCTCGCGGGGCATTCCCCGCCTCATCAACCTCATCTGCGACCGCAGCCTGCTCGCCTGCTACGTCTTCCGCGTAAAGCGGGTGGACGCCGACATCGTCCGGCACAGCTACCAGGAACTCTCGGGGCAGGTGTTGGTCTCGTAGGAGGGGCTCGCCATGAGCATCATCGAAGAGGCGCTCCGGCGCGTGCAGGACCCGCGGCTTCCCCCGGCGAAGCAATCGCCGGCTCCCGCTCCGGACCGGCCGGCCGAGCCGAAGCACCGTCCGGTGGCGCACCCATGGCAGACGGCCGCACCGTCGAGCCCGGCCGCGCCGACGCTCCAGCCCCAGACCGCGCCGCTCACCGCCGTGGCGCTGGCCGTGCTGCTGCTGACCACCGCCCTGATCATCGGAGGAGCGCTCTGGATCGGACGCGCTCTGGCCACCGCTTCGCGCGCCGGTAGCGCCGCCGTCCAGGTCCCCATCCCCTCGCCGCCGGCGACGGTGCTCGTCGAGCCCCAGCCGCAGGCCGAGCCGGAGCCCGAGGAAACCACACCCGCCCGCCCCGAGCGCCCATGGAACGCCCCCTGGGCAAGCACTCACGCGGGCGCCGACAAACCGGGTCTGGTGCTGAGCGGGGTGGTAGAAGGGCTGGGGGATCCGTACGCGGTGATCAACGGACTGATCGTCGCCGTCGGGGAGCGGGTCGGCGACGCCACGATCGAACAGATCGCCAAGGGCTCGGTGACGCTCCGCCACGACGACGGGCGCCAGACGATCCTGCGCGTCCCGCGGTAACGCAGAAACACATCTGTGTTTCTGCGGTGCAGGGAGGACGTCTTACCGCACTATATCCGAAATGACCCGTTCCGCCGCCGAGGGCGGGACCGCTTCCGTGACCGTCACCTGGCCGAGGCGCGCGAGCAGGACCCACCGCGCTCGGCCGTGGATGAACTTCTTGTCGTAGCGCAGCGCCGCGCGCACGGCGTTGCGCGACACCCCGCGTGATTCCGTCGGCAGCCCGGCCGCGCGAATCAGCCGCACTACTCGCTCGCAATCCCGCTCTGCCAATTTCCCCAGCGCCGCGCTCAGCCGGGCCGCCGCGCACATCCCGATCGCGATTGCCTCGCCGTGCGTCCAGCGCCGGTAGCCGCCGGCCGCCTCGAGCGCGTGGCCCAGCGTATGGCCGAAGTTGAGCTGGGCGCGCAGGCCGCGCGTCTCCCGCTCATCCCGCGAGACCACCGCCGCCTTGATCGCGCACGAGCGCTCCACCATCACGCGCACCGCGCGCAGCTCCAGGCGCAGGCACTCGCGCAGGTGCGTTTCGAGGAACCGGAAGAGCGTGGGGTCGGCGATCGCGCCGTACTTGATGACCTCGGCCAGGCCCGAGCGGCGCTGGCGCAGCGGCAGGGTGCGCAGAAGGCTGAGGTTGTTCCACACGAGGCGCGGCTGGTGGAAGCTCCCCACGAGATTCTTCGCGTGGGGGAGGTCCACGCCGACCTTGCCGCCGATGGCGGAGTCCACCTGTGCCAGCAGTGTCGTGGGCAGCTGCACGTACGGCACGCCGCGCCGGTACACCGCCGCCACGAAGCCGGCCAGGTCGCCCACGACCCCGCCGCCGAACGCGAAGAGGACGGGGATGCGCATCGCGGCGCGTCGCGAGAGCTGGGTGATGAGCCGCTGGGCGTGCGCGAACGACTTCGACGTTTCCGATTCCGGGACCACAAGCGTCTCCACGGTCCAGCCGGCGCGCCGGAGCGGCCCGAGGAGGTCGCGGCCGCTGCGCGCCAGCACCGACCGGTGCGAGACCACCCACCCGTGGCGTCCCAGGCCCAGGTGCCTCAGGCGCTCGGGCAGGCGCGCGTAGGAGTCCGCCACGGTGATGGCGTAGGAGCGCTCGCCCAGCGAGACTCGGATGTCCTTCATCGTCGTCCAACACCACAGAAACACAGAATGCCACAGAGACACAGAGAAGACCTCAACATCCACCCTGCTCTGCCTGCTCTCTTCTGTGCTTCTGTGGGTTTCTGTGTCTCTGTGGTGTACCTGTTGAATGCAACGCGCAGCTCCTTCATGGAACCAACAGTGATGACGGAATGGTGATGGGGTCGATGACCAGCTCGCCGACGTGCGCGGGCCCGTTAGCGATGAGACAGCCGCGCTTGGGCAGGCCGAACGTCACGGTCACGGCCGCCCGCACGGCGACGCCCTGGATGCGCCCGGTGTCGCCGTCCAGGCCGGAGGGGATGTCCGCCGACACCACGGGCTTGCCCGCCCCGTTGATGCGGCGGATGAGCGAGGCGACGGGCTCCCGCACCGTCCCGGCGGCGCCGATCCCGAGCAGCGCGTCAATGATCACGCCGGCGTCGGCCAGCCACGACCCCAGCTCGGCCGCTTCCTCCGCGGTGGCGCACTCGCGGAGCGCGCAACCGAGCCCGCGCAGGATGCGGGCGTAGACCGCGGGCTCCTCCCGCAGCCGGTCCGCCCGCCCCGCCACGAGGATGCGCAATGGATAGCCCCACTCATGGAGGTGGCGGGCAGCGGCCAACCCGTCGCCGCCGTTGAAGCCAACACCGCAGCAGACGGCGATGGGCGCGGGACTGGCCGAGGTGAGGGTGCGGACGGCGCGGGCGAGTGCGAGGCCCGCGTGGTCCATGAGGAGGAGCCGGGGAATGCCGAGCGTGCCAATCGCGGCGGCGTCGATCGAGCGCATGCGCGCCACCGACACGGCCGGCGGCGAACCGTCGTACACGGAAGCGGCTGGGGGCGGGCCGGACGCGCTGCGGCCGCTCAACGGCTACGACGCCTTCGGGGAGGAGCCGGCAGCCGCGGCGCCAGCGCCGGCGGCCGGTGCGGCGGCGGATGCCGCCTCTTCTTTTTCCTTCTTGCGGGCCTTCATCTTGACCTGCTTGATCTTCGGCAGGCCGAACATCGAGCGCCCGTCCGGCCACAGACCGCGCTCCATGAGATGCCGGACGCGCTCGTGGCGCTTGAGGACGTTACGCAGGGCTCCCCCGGCTTTGCCGGCGGATTTCAAGGACGTGTGAATCGACATCGAAAGGGCTTTTTCTGATTACGCAGATTTTGGGACGATTACGCAGATACAGACTACATCTGCGAAATCACGGCACAATCTGCGAAATCATCCTTTGTTTTGTTACAGCGTCTTCACGAAACAGTCGCGGTACTTCGTCTTCAGCGTGGACACCTTCTCGACCGCATGGTCCTTCGACGGGAACGGGCCGACGTACACCATCGTCCGGCCGCCGTCGCGAATGACGAGGAACGCCCGCTCCCCCTTCGACCGCAGCCGGTCCATCTCTTTCTTCGCCAGCTGCGGCTGGCTGAAAGTCACGACCTGGACCGCGTAGCGCGACTTGCCCGCTTTCGCCTTCGCCGGCTCCTTCTTGCGAGCCGGCACCGGGCCGGCCGGCGTGGCCGCCTTCATCGCGGGAGCGGGAATCGCCGTCGGGGCGGGCATGGGAGCCGGGGCGGCTGCGCTGACCTGCCGCTCAGCCTGCGGCGTCTGCGGACTGGTCTGCTGGCGCGCGAGGATGGCTCGCTCGGTCCTGGCCAACTGCTTGCCCCGCTCGACGCCTGAGGCGAAGATGATGGTGAGGCCGATCACGCCCGCCATCGCGGCCAAGACGAGCTGGTCATGGCGCAACTGAAACAGCACCCGGCCCAGCGTGTCGCGATGATGCGGACGCGGAGCTGACTTCTGCGTCAGCTCAAAGAGCTCAAGCTGTTTTCCCTGCTCCGGTCCCATTCAACAGCCTTCTATTGTACGCACCCGCCGTCCGTTCGTCAACCCCCCACGCAGATGGCGGTACAGATGACCGCTGATCGTCGTATCTGCGGCAATCCCTGCCCGCCGAAGCCCTGCTTCGCCGGAGCGAAGCCCCGGCTTCGCAGAGGCGAGCCTCGGCGCAGGCGGGTGCGCCCTCCGATCTGCGAAAATCTGCGTCCTCACGAATCGCATTAGGACACTACCGCGCCGCTCGTCCGCGGCCGAAGCGGTGCTCGGTGCCCTGCCGGAGGCGCTGGATGTTGGCGCGGTGCCGGACCGCGATGAGGAGCGCGAGGGCGCCGCCGAGGAGGATTTCCTCCGGCGGACGATGGAAGAGCGCTTGCGCGAGCGGCACCGTGGCCGCGGCGGCGAGCGAACCGACGGAGACGTAGCGCCAGGCGAGGAAGCACGCGAGCCACACCGTCGCGCACGCGAGCGCGATGTCTGGGTACACGCCGACGAGGACGCCGATCGTCGTCGCCACGCCCTTGCCGCCCTGGAACTTCAGGAAGACGGGCGCCACGTGGCCGATGACCGCGGCGAGCCCGCAGGCGAACCGGAAGGCCGGCCCGGCGTCCGGCTGGAGGAGCGGTGCTACGAGGAGCGCCGCCGCGAGGCCCTTGGCCAGGTCGACGGCAAACACGAACGCGCCGGCCGTGAAGCCGGCGGAGCGCGTCACGTTCGTGGCACCCACGTTGCCGCTGCCGACGCTGCGAATGTCCACCCGCTTGAGCCGCTTCACGACGAGGTACGCGGTCGGGATCGAGCCGAGGAGATAGGAGCCCGCCAGCGCGATCAGCCACGCCGCCATGCCGCCCTCCGTCGCTGGCGGCTTGCCCGCTCCTGGTGCGAGACGTCCATCACGACCAGGCGGACCGGCACCCCGACCAGCGCCGGCGAGGCGTGCAGGCGCTTCAAGAGGTAGTGCCGGTATGGTCGCGGCAGGGCGCCGATGGGGCGCGTGGCGAGCTCCACCCGCGCCGGGCGCCCCGGCACCCACCGCGCCCGCTCGAGGCGGATCGCGCGCCCCCGCAGACGGGGTGGGGCGTGGGCGGCCCATGCCTGCCGCATCAGCGCCTCGCAGGCGCCATCCGAGAGCCCGTCGCGCAGGGCGCGCGCGACCCGCATCGCCTCGGCGACCGCGCGCATGACTTGAAACCCGGTCTTGGCCGACACCGGCAGGACTGGCGCTGCGGACGCGTCGGGCAGCAAATCCCGAATCGACTTCGCGAGTGCCTCTTCGCTGAGACGGCGCCGGCCGCCGGGAGCGCCGGGTGCCTGCATGAGATCCCACTTGTTCAGGAGCACCACGATGCCGCAGCCCGTCCCGCACAACCGGCAGAGCAGTCGCCGGTCGTCGCTGGTGATGCCCTGCGTCGCGTCCAGCACCACCAGCGCCACGTCGCAGCGCTGGATGGCCTCCATGGCGCGCGACATGGAGAAGGTATCGATGGGGTCGGTGACTTTCCGCCGGTGGCGCAGGCCCGCCGTGTCGATCAGCGCGATGGCGGCGCCCTGGAACTGGAGGCTGGATTCGACCGCGTCCCGCGTCGTGCCCGGCGCGTCGCTGACAATCGCCCGCTCGTCCCGCAGCAGCGCGTTGAAGAGCGAGGATTTGCCGACGTTCTGCCGCCCGACGATCGCGAGGGCCAGCTCCGGCGCCGGCCCGCCGCCGGCCGAGGGCGGGCTGAAGCGGTCCACGAGGACATCGAGCAGATCGCCGGTGCCGGTGCCGTGCAGGGCCGACACGGCCGCCGTGTGCGGAGCACCCAGCGAGAAGAAGTCCGGCGGCACGACGGGCCGCTCGTCCGCCTTGTTCACCGCGAGCAGGACCGGCTTCCCCGTCCCGCGCAGGACGTCCATCACCATCGCGTCGGCCGGCAGCAGCCCGTCCCGGGCGTCGCAGACG
Organism: Omnitrophica WOR_2 bacterium RIFCSPHIGHO2_02_FULL_67_20; assembly: GCA_001805695.1. GTDB lineage: Bacteria > Omnitrophota > Gorgyraeia > Aquiviventales > Aquiviventaceae > 2-02-FULL-67-20. The sequence continues at coordinate 64,606 of MHGT01000019.1, forward strand.
AAGAGGAACCCCTCCGCCTCCTCCAGCGCCCGGCGGATCTGGCGCTGGACCGAGGCGGGCAGCCCCTCGGTGCGGGAAAACTCGAGGCCACCCGTGTCCAGCAGCCGCAGGACCCTCCCCCGCCACTCCACCCGCCCCTCGATCCGGTCGCGCGTGGTGCCGCGCGTCGTGGAGACGACCGCCCGGCGCTCGCCGAGGAGGCGGTTGAACAGGGTGGACTTGCCGACATTGGGGCGGCCGACGATGGCGATAAGGGGTGGACGGTTCGTGCTCATGATGCGGGAACGGGACGCGGGACGCTCATCCCACCACCTGTTTGCCCCGCCAACGGCGGGGCTGGAATAAACCAATGAGACCGAACGTCCCGCCTGCCCGGTGAATTCCAGCGGGCTGCCTTCGGCAGCCCCGAACAGGTGGTGGGATCAACTCAGCTCAGCGCGCGGATACCCATGCGGACGTACATGGCCGCCGAGAGCAGGGTCAGCGCCGCGGCCGCCGCCAGCAGGGGCGTCGTCACGGCGGGCGGGCCGCCCAGGAGCACCGAGGGGATCACGAGCATTTGGGCGAAGGTCGTCGTCTTGCCCACGCGGCTCGGGTGGACGCTCCAGCGTCCCTTGATGACAAACAGTACCACCGTGCCCGCCACGAGCAGGGCGTCCCGGCTGATGACGACGAGGTTGAACCACGCGGGAATGCGCATCCAGGCCGGCAGCCCCTGGATGACGGAACAGCTGATGAGCGCGCTGAGGATGAGCGTCTTGTCCGCGATCGGGTCGAGGAGGGTGCCCAGCTCGGTCTGCTGACGCTGGAGTCGGGCGAGGAACCCGTCGATGGCGTCCGAGACGACCCCCACCGTGAAGAGCCCGAGCGCCAGGAAGCGGAGCCAGTCACGCTCCGGATGGTAATAGACCAGCGAGGCGACGATGGCCGGCGCCAATAAGATCCGGAAGATCGAGATCTTATTGGGTAAATTCATCCCACCACCTGCGCCTCACGGCGGCTCGTCGAATATCCCCGTAGGCCGCCGTGGCGGCGCGCGTCATCGCAATGGAACGAATCCGATCTAGGCCTGCACAACGCCGCGTCCCGCCGCAGGCGGGACGGCGCAGGTGGTGGGATCATCCGCCCGGCATCGCTGATGAACGCTGATGACGACGCTGATTCACGCTGATATCAGCGACAATCAGCGTTGAAATCAGCGGGGATCAGCGTTACCGCAGATCAGTTCTCTTTGTAGCGGAGCTCGACGCCGTGGTTCGGGCAGTACTTGACGTCCTCGCCGTAGAGCTCGCCGCCCACCGGGCAGAATTTCGTGCGGTTCGTCGCGACCGGAGTCGTCTGCTGCTGGGCTTTCTGCTCGCTCTCCTCGAGCGCGTGGCCCATCAACCCTCCGCCCAACGCCCCCAGCCCGGCGCCGATCGCCGTGCCAGCGCCCGCGCGGTCGCTCTGGTTGCCGACGATGGCGCCGGTCCCTGCGCCGAGCAGGCCGCCCAGCACCGCGCCCTGGGTCGTCTTCGACTGGGCCGCCGTCCCCATGGACTCGCACCCGACCGCGCCAACCGCCAACAGCGCTATGCCGACCACTGCACCGTATCTCATCTCATGTCCCTCCTGTTGAGCGTGATGACAACGCTTCTACTCTAGCACGGTGAGCCGCCCCACGCAACCACTCGTCCCGCCCCGCTTCAGCGCAACACCCGCCACCGGGTCACGGGCCAGAAGATGCACATCGCCCGCCCGATCAGCAGCTGCCGCGGGACAAACCCCCAGAAGCGGCTGTCGTGGGACGACGAAGAGTTGTCCCCGAGGACGTAGAACGAGCCTTCCGGCACCCGCACCGCCTGCTGCTCCTGGCCGTACGCGCCCTGGTTGTAGTAGAAGTTGGCCGAGAAGATGCCCTGACCGTTCGGCGGCTGGCCGTTGACCAGGACCCGGCCGCTGCGGATCTCGACGGTGTCGCCGCCGACCGCGGCCAGGCGCTTGATGAAGGGGCGCTTCGGGTCGTCGGGGTAGCGGAAGACGATGATCTCGCCGCCGCGCGGCGCCCGGAAGTGATAGAGGAACTTGTTGACCAGGATGCGGTCGCCCTCGATCAGGGTCGGCCGCATGGAGCCGGACGGGATCTTGAAGGGCGCCATGATGAACGTCCGGATGAACAGGGCGAGCGCGACCGCCCACAGGAGCGACTCGATGTTCTCGCGCCATGGCGAGGCCGGTTTCGCGGGAGCGAGCGCCGCGCGGGAAGCGCGGGACGGACGGCGCCGGAAGGGCATCAGATTTTCAGGACCGCCAGGAACGCTTCCTGCGGAATCTCGACGTTGCCGAACTGCTTCATGCGCTTCTTCCCCTCCGCCTGGCGCTCCCACAGCTTCCGCTTGCGGGTGATGTCGCCGCCGTAGCACTTGCCCGTGACGTTCTTCGCGAGCGGCCGGACGCTCTCGCGCGCGATGACGTGGCTGCCCACCGCCGCCTGGATGGCCACCTCGAAGAGCTGGCGCGGGATGAGCCCCTTGAGCCGTTCCACGAGGACCTTGCCCTTCTCGTACGCCTGGTCCTTCGCCACGATGGACGAGAGCGGCTCGCAGATCTTGCCGTTGAGCAGGATGTCGAGCTTCACGAGCTTCGCCGGCCGGTAGCCGATCACCTCGTAGTCGAACGAGCCGTAGCCGCGGGTGAGCGACTTGAGCCGGTCGTAGAAGTCGACGAGGATCTCGGCGAGCGGCATCTCGTAGACGAGCTTCACGCGCGTCTCGCTCAGGTACTCGGTCGAGCGGTACAGGCCCCGCTTCTGGATGGCGAGGTCCATGAGCGCACCCACCGACTCCGCCGGGCAGAGGATGACCGCCTGGACGTACGGCTCGGCGATCTCCTTGATGGCCGAGGGGTGCGGCAGGTCGTTGGGCCGGTGGATCTCGATGAGCTTGCTCCCGTGCGTCGCGACCTGGAAGACGACGCTGGGTGTGGTGAGGACGAGGTCCACGCCATACTCCCGCTCGAGCCGCTCCTGGACGATCTCCATGTGGAGGAGGCCGAGGAACCCGCAGCGGAAGCCCTGGCCGAGCGCATCGGACTGCTCGGGCTCGAACCGGAACGCCGCGTCGGTGAGCGCAAATTTCTCCATCGCCGTCCGGAGGGTGGTCAGCTCCTGAGTGTTGGCCGGATAGATGCCGGCGAACACCATCGGCTTCAGGCGCGTGAAGCCGGGCAGCGGCTCGGCCGAGGGCCGGCCGGCTTCCGTCACCGTATCGCCGGCGATGACATCGTGCGGGCTGCGGATGTTCGCCGTCAGGTAGCCCACTTCACCGGCGTGGAGCTCCGGCACCGGGTCGGGCTGGGGCGTGAAGACGCCCAGCTCCTGGATGTCGAATGTCTTGCCGTTGCCCATGAAGACGACCCGCATGCCCTTGCGGAGGGTGCCGTTGACGAGCCGCACGAACACGATGACCCCCTTGTACGAGTCGTAGGTCGAGTCGAACACGAGGCACGAGAGCGGCTTCGCGGGGTCGCCGCCCGGCGGCGGGATGTCGCGGACGATGCGCTCGAGGAGCTCATCCACGCCGCGCCCCTCCTTGGCGCTGACGCGGAGCGCGTCGACGTCGGAGCGCTGGAGGAGGCGGGCGATCTCTTCCTCAACCCGTTCGGGCTGGGCGTTGGGCAAATCGATCTTGTTGATAACCGGGATGATCGCGAGGCCCTTGTCCCTGGCGAGCTGGTAGTTGGCCACGGTCTGCGCCTCCACCCCCTGCGCCGCGTCCACGACGAGGATGGTGCCCTCGCAGGCCTGCAGGCTCTTCGTCACCTCGAAGGAAAAGTCCACGTGGCCCGGCGTGTCGATGAGGTTCAGGATGTGCGTCCGCCCATCCGCCGCGGGATAGCGCAGGCGCACCGCGGAGGCCTTGATGGTGATGCCCCGCTCCCGCTCCAGGTCCATGTCGTCGAGCACCTGCTCGCGGAACTTGCGCTGGTCGCCGGTCCCGGTCGCCTGGATGAGGCGGTCGGCGAGCGTGGACTTGCCGTGGTCGATGTGCGCCACGATGCAGAAGTTGCGGATGAGCCGGAGATCCATGCAGGGGTGGGAGGTTACGCCGTCCGGGCCAGCCGAATGCCGGCCCGCATCAGTTCGGGCAGGCGGCTCCGCGATGGCGTCTCGGCGTAGATGCGGACGATGGGCTCCGTGCCGGAGCGCCGGAAGAGGAGCCAGCTGTCATCCTCGGCGATGACCTTGACGCCGTCCATCGTGCTGAACTCCCGGACGCGCAACCCGGCAACCCGCGCGGGCCGCCAGCGCGTGAGCGCATCGAAGAGCCGGTTCACTTTGGCCGTGGTGAGGTGGAAGTTCTGAAGGTCGCTGTGCCAGCGGCCGTAGCGCCGCTCAAGCTCCTTGACCATGGCGCCGAGTGTCTGGCGCCGGACCGCCATCGCCTCGAGCACGAACAGGCCGTTGAGAATGCCGTCGCGCTCGGGCAGGTAGCCGCGAATGCCAATTCCGCCGCTCTCCTCGCCGCCGATGAGGACATCCTCCTTGAGCATCCACTCGACGATATACTTGAAGCCGACGGGTGTCTCCCGGACTTTCAGGCCGAGGTCGCGCGCCATGCGCTTGACCATCACGGTATTGGAGACCGTCGTGGCCACCGAGCCCGTCCGTCCCTTGGTTTCGACGAGATATTGGAGCAGAACGCACAAAATGATTCCGACTGGCAGCCGCTGGCCCGACGGACCGATCACGGCGATGCGATCGGCGTCGCCATCGTTGGCGATCCCGAGGTGTGCGCGCTCTCGGCGGACCCGCGCGCACAGCGTGACGAGATTCTTTGCCACCGGCTCTGGGGCGTGGCCGCCGAACAACGGATCGCGTGCGCCGCGCAGCGTCTCGACCCGGCAGCGCCCGCCTCGCAGGAGCCGCTCGATGTACCGGTCCCCCGCCCCGTGCATCGAGTCCACGAGCACCCGCAGCGGCGCACGCCGGATGGCCGCGAGGTCCACGAACGCGCGGATGCCCGAGAGGAAGCGCGGGAGCATGTCGACCGTCCGGATGCGCCCCGCCTTGGCCGCCCCCTCGAAGGCGATTCGCTTCACCGCCGAGCGGCCGATGCGGCGCTCGATGGCGGCCACCGTATCCGAGGTCGCGGAGCCGCCGTAGCCCGCCTTCACCTTGAGGCCGTTATAGTCCGGCGGGTTGTGGCTGGCGGTGATCATGATCCCGGCGGACAACCGGGCGTCCTTGACGTAGCGGCTCACCGCGCACGTCGGCACCATGCGGTCGCTGAGGAGGACGCGGACGCCGTTGCCCGCCAGCACCTCGCTCACCGCCCGCGCGAACGAGTCGGAGAGGAACCGCGTGTCGTAGCCGACCGCCATCGTCACCCTGCCGCTCCGCCCCGCCGTGGCATGGTAGTGCTCGGCGATCGCCTGGGCGACGAGGCGGACGTTTGGAACGGTGAACTCCTCCGCCATGACCGCCCGCCAGCCCTCGGTGCCGAACTTGATCGTTGTTGTCATAGCAGAACCCACCTGTTGGGGGAGATATTGAAATGCGTCTATCCCCGCAGCGATTGGATCGCGTCCTTGTACGACGCGGCCTTGAACACATAGGTCCCCGCCACCAGGACGTTCGCCCCGGCCTCGCGGCAGGCTCGTCCGGTCTCGGCGTTGATCCCCCCGTCCACCGCGAGGTCGCGACTGAACCCCTCGCGCACCTGCCGCACTTTGGGAACGACCTCCGGCATGAACGCCTGGCCGCCGAAGCCCGGCTCCACCGTCATGAGGAGCACGAGGTCGACCGCCTCGAGGAACGGCCGGAGGGCGTCGGCGCTCGTGCGCGGACGCACGGAGAGGCCCGGCCGCGCGCCGAGCGCTCGGATCGCGTCGAGCGTCTTGCGCAAGACGCTCTCGGTGCGCAACCCGGGCGCTTCGAGGTGCACCGTCAGATACTGGGCGCCCGCCTCGATGAAGGGCTTCACGTGCTGCTCCGGGTGGTTGAGCATGAGGTGGACATCGAGGGGCAGGCGGCTCGCGCGGCGGATCGCCTCGACGACGACCGGCCCGACGGTGAGGTTCGGCACGAAGTGGCCGTCCATCACGTCCACGTGGAGCCAGTCCGCGCCCGCCGCCTCGACGGCGCGGACCTCCTCGGCGAGCCGGCCGAAGTCGCACGCGAGGAGACTCGGCGACACCATGATCGAACGCGCGCTCATCTGCTGCCTTGCACTTGAATTTCGGATTTTGGATTTTGGATTTTGGATTTGCCGTACGGGAAATCAACCAATCCAAAATCGAAAATCCAAAATCTAAAATTCGCCTGTCGTTTCATCGAATATGGCACAGCTCGGTGAGCCGCCTCGTCTCGGGCTCGCCGACCGCCCCCACGACCGCCAGGTGCATCCGCGGTGTTTCGAAGAGCTCGCGGGCGACGCGCCGGATGTCCCGCTCGGTCACCTTGGCCATGTGCGCGAGGAGCTCGTCCGGCTTCGCGATGCGCCCAAGTGTTACCGCCTGCTCGCCCATCCAGAGCATCTGGTCCATGGTGTCCTCCAGCCCCATGAGGAGCTGTCCCGCGTAGTAGTCCTTCGCCCGCCGCAGCTCGGCGCGCGGGATCGGGCCGCGCCGCACGCGGGAAAGCTCCGTGAAGATCGTCGCCACCGTCTCCGCCAGCTTGCCCGTGTCGCAGCCCGCGTGGATGACGAAGGCGCCGGTGTCCTCGAACCGCTTGATCTGCGTGCCGATCTCGTAGACCAGCCCCCGCCGCTCCCGCACCTCGCGGAAGAGCCGCGAGGACATGTTCGCGCCCAGCATGACATGGAGCAGCTCCAGGGCGAACCGGGCCGGGTGCGTGCGCGGAATCGCGTAGGTGCCGACGCACAGGTGCGCCTGCTCGGTCGGCTTGTTCCACACGCGCACCTGCGGGCCCCGCCGGGGCCGGGGCGCGCGGAGGAACCGGCCGCGGGCTCCGCCTTTCGCACCCGTCGGGGCGGGGTGTTGGCCGGCGCCGAAGGCCCGCCGGATATGCCGCGTCGCCGCGCCGGGCTCCACCGCCCCCGCCACCGTCACGAGGAGGTTGGCCGGCCGGTACATCCGCCGCCAGTAGCCGACGAGGTCGGCGCGCGTGATCCGGCGCACGGTGTCGATCGTCCCCGAGAGCAGCATCCCGAGCGGATGGTCGGGCCACAGGAGCTGGCTGAAGAGGTCGTGCACGTACTGGCCCGGCGCATCCTCGCACATGCGGATCTCTTCAAGGATGACCTCGCGCTCCTTTTCGATGTCCTGGGGGCTGAACCGCGGCCCGCGGACCATGTCCGCCAGCACGTCCACCGCCCGGCGCGCGTGGCGGTGCGGCACCTTCGCCAGGTAGCAGGTGAACTCTTCGGCGGTGAAGCCGTTCAGCATCCCGCCGACCCCCTCCACCTGCTGTTTGAGCTCCTCGCAGGAGCGCCGGCGCGTACCCTTGAAGAGCAGGTGCTCGAGGAAGTGCGAGATGCCCGCCACCGCGGGCAGCTCGTAGCGCCCGCCCGCCCGCGCCCAGACGCCGACTGCCACCGACTGGGCGTGCGGCATCGGCTTCAGGACCAGGCCCAGGCCGCCGGGCAAGGTGGAGACGTGGGAGGCCGGAGGGCTCATCGAAAATTCATTCCAAATGATCTCGGGTTTTGAAGAGAACCCCCGGGACGCGCCATGTCGAGATACTGTTGGAGGATCAACTGCGCCGCCACCTGGTCGATGACCGCTTTCCGCTTGCGGCCGCGCGTGCCGATCTCCTGCAGCGCACGCGAGCCCTGCACCGTGGTCAGCCGCTCGTCGATGAGCTCCACGGGCATCGCGAGCCGCCGGCGGAGCTCGTCGGAAAACGCCGCGACCTTCCGGGCTTGCGGGCCACGCTCGCCGCGCATCGTGAGCGGCAGCCCCACGACCACCGTCCGCACGCCGTGCCGCTCGACGAGCGCGCGCACCGCCTCCACGTCCTGCGACAGCCCCGTCCGCTCGAGGACGGTGAGCCGCTGCGCGGTCAGCCCCAGCGGGTCGCTGAGTGCGACCCCGATGCGCACGTCTCCCACGTCGAGGCCGAGCACGCGGGTCATCCCACCACCTGCCTTGGTTCGCCGGAGACGAACCGGACACGGACGATGAGATGCGCGTGGTGTGTCCCGGCCTTCGGCCGGAAAGCAGGTGGTGGGATCATACCGCCTTCCGGAGACGCGCGACGAACGCCGCCGCGCGCCGGAGGGCCGCGCGGCCTCGCGCGAGCGCCATCGCCTGGATGAGCGCGCTGCCGACGATGACCCCGTCGGCGACGCGGGCCACCGCCGCGGCCTGGGCGCTCGTCGAAATGCCGAAGCCCACGCACACCGGCTTGGTCGTCAGCAGCTTGAGCTGGCGCACCCCGTGCACTAGGCCCGGCGGCAGCTCGCGTCGCGCGCCGGTCGTGCCGGCCACGGAGACGTAGTAGATGAACCCCTGCGCGGCGCGCGCGATCATCCGCAGCCGCGCAGGCGGGCTGGTGGGTGCCGCCAATAACACGGCGCAGAGCCGCTCGGCCGAGGTCGAGCGGCGCAGCAGCAGGCTTTCTTCGACCGGCAGGTCCGGCACGATGACGCCCGCCAGGCCGCTCGTCCGCGCCGAGCGCGCGAACGCGCGGACCGCCTCCGGCGCGCCCCCGGGCCCGAACGACAGGACCGGGTTCCAGTACGTGAGCGCCACCACCGGGACGCGCAGTTGCCCGCGCACCGAGGCCACGGCGTCCAGCACCCGCGGCGGGGTCGCACCCCGCGCGAGCGCGCGCGACGAGGCCGCCTGGATGACCGGCCCGTCGGCGAGCGGGTCCGAAAACGGAATGCCGACCTCGATCACGTCCGCTCCGGCCTCCTGGAGCGCCAGGAGGAGTGGGCCGGTCGTGCGCAGGTCCGGGTCGCCCGCCATGATGAACGGGATGAGCGCCTTCCGGCCCGCGCCCCGGAGGCGCTCAAACGCGGCGGGCAGGTCCATTCGGGAAGAGCCGCTCGGCCATCGTCTGGACGTCTTTGTCGCCGCGCCCGGAGAGGCCGACGATGACAAGCGCGTTGCGCGGCAGGCGGCGAGCCAGCGGCTCCAGATAGCCGATGGCGTGCGCCGGCTCCAAGGCCGGCAGGATGCCCTCGGTGCGCGCGAGGAGCGCGGCACCCCGCAGGGCCGTCGCGTCGCTGGCGGCGGCGTACTCCGCGCGCTTCGCCAGCTGGTAGTAGGCATGCTCCGGCCCGACGCCGGGATAGTCCAGGCCCGCCGAGATGGACTGGGTCTCCATCACCTGCCCGAACCGGTCCTGCAGGAGCAGGCTGCGTGAGCCGTGCAGGACGCCCGGCCGCCCCTTGACCAGCGTGGCGGCGTGATGCCCCGGGGTGAGCGATCGGCCGCCCGCCTCGACGCCGATCATCCGCACGCGCCGGTCGTTGCGGAACGGGTGGAAGAGGCCGATGGCGTTGGAGCCGCCGCCGACGCAGGCCAGCAACACGTCGGGCAGCCGGCCCGCCACTTTCCGGATTTGCCGGCGGGCTTCCTCGCCGATGACCGACTGGAAGTCGCGCACCAGGCGCGGGTACGGGTGCGGCCCGACGACGGAGCCGATGCAGTAGTGGGTCGTGCGCACCGTGGTCACCCAGTTGCGGATCGCGTCGTTGCAGGCGTCCTTGAGCGTGCGCGTGCCGCTGCGCACCGCGGTGACGCGAGCACCCAGCAGGCGCATCCGCACGACGTTGAGTGATTGGCGGCGCATGTCCTCCTCGCCCATGAACACCTCGCACTCGAGGCCGAAGAGGGCGGCCACCGTCGCGGTCGCGACCCCGTGCTGGCCCGCACCGGTTTCGGCGATGAGCCGCCGCTTGCCCATGCGCACGGCGAGCAGCCCCTGGCCGAGCGTGTTGTTGATCTTGTGGGCGCCGGTGTGCAGGAGGTCTTCCCGCTTGAGGTAGACGCGGACGCGGCCGAGTGAGCGGCTGAGGCGCTTGGCGAAGTAGAGGGGCGTCGGTCGGCCGGCGTACTGCGCGAGCAGCTCGCCGAGCTGGCGGCGGAAGCCGGAATCCCGGCGGGCCTCGGCGTAGGCGCGCTCGAGCTCATCCAGCGCGGCCATGACGGTCTCCGGGACGAACTTGCCCCCGAAGGGCCCGAAGTGGCCGGTGCGGTCTGGGAGGGTCGGTTGGAATCTCATGGCATGGAAACCCTTATGGTAACCGTCGGGAGAGGATGTGTCAAACGACGGAGGAGGCTGACCAGAGGCGCACGCGGCGGCCTACCCTGGCCCGGCGGGCCCGGCGCACGACCTCAGCACCCAGGGCGATGTCATGGATGGCCAGGCCGGTGGAGTCGAAGACGGTCAGCTCGGCGGCCGAGCGGCGGCCGCGCGCGCGGCCAATGAGGATCTCGCCCAGGCTGGCGTGGATGTCGCGCCGCCGGAAGAACCCGCGGCGCACCGGCACGTTCAGCTCCCCGCCGTGGAGCGCCTGCTCCCGCTCGTCGACCACGACGAGCGCGTCGGTGAGGATGCGCGGGTCGAGTTCCTGCTTGCCCGGGGCGTCCGCCCCGACCGCGTTGACGTGCGTGCCGAGCGAGAGCCACGCGCGCCTGACGATGGGGCGGCGCGAGGGGGTGAGCGTCACGACGATGTCGGCCTCCCGTACGCACCGCTCGATCCCGGCGCAGGGCTCGAAGGCGATGCCGCGGTGGGTGCGGCGCATCCGCGCGCAGAAGTGCCGCGCCTCGCCCGGAAGCGCCCCCCAGACGCGCACCCGGCGCAGGCGGAAGACCGCGGCGAGCGCGGCCAGCTGGGCGTCCGCCTGCGCCCCGCAGCCGACGAGCCCGACGGTGCGGCTGTCGCGCCGCGCGAGTGTGCGCGCCGCCACCGCTGCGGCGGACGCCGTGCGCAGCTTCGTGATGAGCAGCCCGTCCATCACGGCGAGCGGCACCCCCGTCGCCGGGTCGTTGAGGACGATGACCGCCATGACCGTCGGCAATCCGCGCGCGGGGTTGTGCGGGTGCACGTTCACCCACTTGATACCGCAGGCCGGCGGGTGCGCAAGGTAAGCCGGCATCGCCCGGAAATCGCTGCCGCGCGACAGCGGCAGATAGATTTTCGGCGGCATGACCGTTTCGCCGCGCGCCATGGCCTTGAACGCCTCGCGCGTCGTGCGGATGGCGGTGCGGATGTCCACGAGGCGGGCGACATCCCGCTGAGTCAAAATCAACGTGTCTTGCATGAAGAGCCGGGCCCGCTCAGGAGGACGCAGATGACCGCTGATTGCTGCGCAGATCACCGCAGATCAGCGAAAATCTGCGCTCTGTCATCTGCGGCAATCTGCGTCCTCCTCATTTGTGAAGCTCGTCCTAGGATCCTACCCGGAAATGGATCACGTCGCCGTCCTGCACCGCGTAGTCCTTCCCCTCCAGCCGTAGGAAACCCTGCGCCTTCGCGTTCGCCTCGCTGCCGCACTGCAGCAGCGCCTGGGCCTGGATGACCTCGGCGCGGATGAACTTCCGCTCGAAGTCGGTATGGATGGTCCCGGCCGCCTGCGGCGCTTTCGTGCCGCGCGGGACGGTCCAGGCCTGGAGGATCTTCGAGGCGGTCGTGAAGAAGGTGATGAGCGACAGGAGGGCCGAGCCCTCCCGGATGACCTGCGGCAGGACCGACTCCTTCACCCCCAGCTCCCGCATCATCTCGGTCCGGTCCGCCGGCGGAAGCTCCATCAGCTCCGCTTCGAGCTTCGCGCACACGACCACCACGCGGGCCCCCTCGCGCTCCGCGAGCGCGCGGAGTGCTGCGACCGACGGCTCCGACGAGCCGCTTCCCTCCCCGACGTTCGCCGCGTAGAGCACCGGCTTCGCGCTGAGCAGATCCACCCCCCACGTCCCGGGGTGCTGCTCCGGTGCCAGGCTCAGGCTGCGGATCGTCCGTCCGGCGCCGAGTGCTGTGTCCCATGCGGCCAGCCGCTCGACGAGAGCCGCCGCCTTCTTGTCGCCGCTCTTCGCCAGCTTCTGCTCCTTCTCCTTGCGGCGCTGGACGACCTCGAGGTCCTTGAGGAGGAGTTCGGTGTTGACGACCTCGGCGTCGCGCGCCGGATCCGTCCCGCCCATCGGGTGGGCGACGTTTTCCTCCTCGAAGCAGCGCACGACGTGCAGGAGCGCGTCCACGCCGAAGACGTGGCTGAGGAACTGGTTGCCGAGCCCCTCGCCCTGGGAAGCACCCTTCACCAGGCCGGCGATGTCCACGACCTCGAGCGTCGTCGGGATCACCCGCTCCGGCAAGAGGAGCGCCGCCAGCGCGTCGAGGCGCGCATCCGCGACTGGTGCGACGCCGACGTGCTGGTCAATCGTCGTGAACGGGTACGGCGCCACCGCGGCGTGGCCGGCGGTCAGCGCGTTGAAGAGCGTGGACTTGCCGGCGTTGGGCAACCCCACCAGGCCGAGCTTTGTACTCATCGTCGTTCCGGTGTCTGACACCGGCCATTAGCGACGCAGCAACAGGACTCCGACAACGACGCACACCACCCCCAGCAGGCGCGAAAGGGTCAGCGGCTCGCGCAGCACCCACCAGCCGAGGAGGGCGGCCACCAGCGGGTAGGCGCCGGCGACCGGCGTCACCTGGGAGAGCGCGCCGCTCTTGAGCGCATGGTAGAACGCCATCTGCCCCACGAAGCTGGCGAGCAGGCCGCTGAGTGCGAGCAGCACCACCGACGTCCAGGGCATCGCGCGCACCGCCGCCCAGGGCGACCAGAGCCACGTGGCGACCACGAGGCCGACCACCACTCCCGCGCTGCGGACGACGACGCCCGCGGCGGGTGGGGCGCCGCCCAAGCCCACTTTCTCCATGAGGGGGACGATGCCCCAGATGCACGCCGTCAGCAAGGCCCAGAGAAACGCATTCATGTAACCTCCACTGGTGGGGTCAGACACCTCGCTTCAGCCACCCGACGGCGAGGTGTCACCTCCACTGGTGGGGTCAGACACCTCGCTTCAGCCACCCGACGGCGAGGTGTCAGACCCCAACTATTCGCGGCGAAATTGCTGCCAGAGCCGCCGGAAGCGGCTCTCGTACAGCAGCTGGTAGAGCGCCTGCTTGTCGGGGAACGCGCGCGCCGCCGCCTCGCGGAGCGCTGCCTGCTGGATCTCGATGTCGATGAGCGGCACATCCCCGGAGACGATCAGCTCGCAGATGCGGTCCGCCTGCCGCTGGAGCGCGCGCACCGTCTCGTCCTCGGCGCAGAGTGCGGAGAGCCGTGCCAGCAGCTCCTCCTTCACGTCCTCGCGGTTGACGGCCGAGAGCGGGATCAGCTCGACGTCCCGGCGCCGCTTCAGCGCCGTCAGGAACGGGATCGGCGACACACCCGCCGTCGCGACGATGGAGGGGCCGCGGTCGAAGGCCTCCTGCACCGCCTGCTCGAACGCCTTCGAGGAGAGCTCCATCTTGCCCAGCTCATCGAGGAAGAGGAGGAAGGCGCGCTGGACCCCGCGCCGGATCACCGGCACCGCCACGTTCTCGAGGACGGAGGGATTGACCAGGTACGGCCCGACGCGCGTGCCATGCTCGAGGCGGCGGTGCGCCAGCAGGACCTGCCGCCCGTCGAGCGGGCTGAGCCAGAACCCCACGCGCTGCTCCCCTTCCCGGCACTCCTCGGTCAGGAAGCCGTCGATCGGGCAGTGGCGCAGGGAGCGGACGAGCTCCTTCACGAGGGTGGTCTTGCCGCTGCCGGGCCGGCCGACGATGAGGAGGTGCTTCATCAGAGTGGCGAAGTGACTGAGTGGCAAAGTGGCCTGGCTCTATAAGGCGAGTGGACCCTTCCACTCTGCCACTTAGCCACTGGGCCACTTCATTCGAGCGGGAGGGACTTGCGCCGGTCCGACTTCTTGTAGTACTCCAGGGTCGGCAGGATGGGCGCGAAGTCCTCGGGATACGGGAGGAAGAAGGTCGCCGCCTCATAGACGCCCACGCTGGTCCGGACGGCCCCCTTGAAGACGCCGTACGCCGCGCCCGTGAAGAAGCTGCCGCCGGTGTCGCCGCTCGACATTCGCTGGCCGATGTTGAGCGGAATCTCCATCCACCCGCCGAGCGCATTGGCCAGCCCCCGCCCCAGCTTGTTGAAGGCCGGGTGGAGGTTGTACCGGCCCATCACCTCATCGACGCGGTCCTGCGCCGGCGGCGTAGGCGGCAGCTCGGCCCACACCGCCGAGGCTCCGACGCACACCGCCACGACCGCGATCCCGCTCAAGCGTCGCCACACCGTCATGTCATGTCCTCCGCCGGGCTCTGTGTGTGATGCGGCGCGCTGCCGGCCGCGCGGCCATGAGGCCCCGCGCGGCCAGGCTCACCACGCCGTCGGCGCCGATGATGAGATGGTCCAGCACTTCGATGCCCAGGAGTAGCCCCGCCTCGACGAGCCGCCCGGTCAGCTCCACGTCGTGCTCGGACGGCTCGGGATCGCCCGAGGGATGGTTGTGGGCGACGAGGACCGCGGCGGCGGAGGCGGCGATTGCCTCCTTGAAGAGCTCGCGGGGGTGGACGAGGCTCGCCGAGAGGCTGCCGACGGCGATGGGGCTGACGCGGAGCAGGCGGTGGCGGGCATCCAGGAGGAGGGCGACCACGTGCTCCTTGCGCTTGTCGAGGAGCCGCGGCCGCAGGACCGCGGCGGCCGCGTCAACGCTGTCGATGACCGGCCGTCCGCCGTCGGCGGGCAGCGCGATCCGCCGCGCGAGCTCCACCGCCGCCTTGAGCTGCGCCGCTTTCGCCGGACCGATGCCGTGGACCGACGAGAGCTGCTCCACCGACGCCTCCGCGAGGCTCCGCAGCGTCCCGAAGGCGGCGAGGAGCCGCCGCGCGCTGACGAGCACCGACTCGCCCGCGACCCCGCG
>MHGT01000020.1:0-1355 GCA_001805695.1 Omnitrophica WOR_2 bacterium RIFCSPHIGHO2_02_FULL_67_20
TAGGGAAGCGATTCATTGATGGGTTCGGCTATCGTCCATAGCTACCCGCTAGATTTGCTTCGCAGCAGTCCCAGGTATTGAGCGCATGAAACAGAATCCCAGCACCCCATACGTCGCCCTCGCCCGCAAGTACCGGCCGCAGACGTTCGGCGACCTCATCGGCCAGCCGCACGTGACGGCGACGCTGACGAAGGCGCTCGAAAGCAAACGGCTCGCCCAGGCCTACCTGTTCGCGGGCCAGCGGGGTGTGGGCAAGACCTCGGCCGCGCGCATCCTCGCGAAGTGCCTCAATTGCGCCACGGGCCCCACGCCGGCCCCCTGCCAGACCTGCCCCAGCTGTGCGCAGATCACGCAGGGCAACAGCCTCGACGTCATCGAGATCGACGGCGCCTCCAACCGCGGCATCGATGAGATCCGCAGCCTCCGGGAGACGGTGCCCTTCGCGCCCACCAGCGGCCAGTTCCGGGTCTACATCATCGATGAAGTGCACATGCTCACGGCCGAGGCGTTCAACGCGCTCCTCAAGACGCTCGAGGAGCCGCCCGCCCATGTAAAGTTCATCTTCGCCACCACCGCGCCCACCAAGGTCCCCGCGACGGTCCTCTCCCGCTGCCAGCGCTTCGACTTCCGCCGCGTCGACGCCTCCGTCATTGTCGGGACGCTCGCCCGCATCGCCAAGGCGGAGCAGATCGCCGCCAGCGAGCCTGCGCTCTACGCCATCGCGCGAGCCGCAGACGGGAGCCTGCGGGACGCGGAAGTCATGCTGGAGCAGGCGGCCAGCTTCGTGCGGGGAACGCTCGAAGAACAGGACGTGACGGCGCTGCTCGGCGCGGTCGAGTCGGAATCGCTCACCAATTGGGCCCAGGCCATCCTCGATCGCCAGGCGCCCAGCGCCCTCTCGCTACTCACCGCCCAGCTTGAGCAGGGACGGGATCCGCTTCAGCTCCTCACCGGCCTCTTGCGGCATCTGCGCAACGTGCTCATCGTCGCCAGCGTCGGCGAGGGGCCTGCCGGGGAGGCGAGGCTCGCCCAGTTGGTGGATGAGCCGCCGGAGCGATTGCACCGGCTGCGCGAGCAGGCCGGGCGCAGCAGCCCCCAGGAACTCCTCCTGTTTCTCCAGCTCTTGATCGGCGCCTATGAGATGGTCCGGCGCAGTCCGATGGCGCAGTTGATTCTGGAGCTGGCGGTCATCAAGCTCAGCACCCGCGAGGAGTGGCAGTCGCTCTCGGAGATCAGCCGGCGGCTCGAGCGGCTCGCCATGGGCGCACCGGCTTCGCCGGGATCGCCTCCGTCCGGCCCGGCACCTCACACCCCCGCGGCTCGTCCGGTCGGGCCGGCGCACTCGGCTGCCCGGC
>MHGT01000020.1:1361-2942 GCA_001805695.1 Omnitrophica WOR_2 bacterium RIFCSPHIGHO2_02_FULL_67_20
CGGCGCCGACGCGGCCCGCGGCAACCCCGCCCCAAGCGATTCTGGACATCTGGCCGGCCTTCCTGGAGCGGATGGGCGCGCAGAAGATGTCGCTGGCGGCCTACCTGGCCCATGCCCGGCCGGTGGCCCTGGAAGAGCAGACGCTCACGATCGGCGTCCTCAACGTCGCGCTGCACCAGGAGGTGCTCAGCTTCACGGACAACCGCCGGCTGATCGAGCGGATCCTGAGCGAGCTGTTCGGGACGGCGGTGACGGTCCAGTATGTGACGGTCGAGGAGGACGCCCAGCCCGCCCCGGCCCCCGCCGGGCCGGACACCGAAGCACCCCCCATCGTCCAGGAGATCGTGAACCTGTTTAACGCTACCCTCTTGGGTCAGCCGCGCTCGCATGAAACATAACGTCTCAGCAGGCAGGAGGCAGATGGCAGGCGGCAGAGAGCGACAGCGACGAGGTCGTGGGTTGCTGCCTACTGCCCGCTGCCTACTGCCTACTGGCCGATGCTGATGACGTACGCCCGGCCGCTGCTGCGGCTCCTCGAAGCGCTGGAGAAGCTGCCCGGCATCGGTCCCCGCTCCGCCGAGCGGATGGCGTTCTATCTCCTGCGGACCTCCCGCGAGGAGGCCAGAGCGCTCGCCCAGGCCATCACCGACGTGCGGGAGCGGCTGCGCTTCTGCGAGGTGTGCTTCAACCTCAGCGAAACGCCCCGCTGCGTGATCTGCCAGGACCCCGCCCGGGACGCCACCGCCCTGTGCATCGTCGAAGAGCCGAAGGACGTCCTCGCCATCGAGAAGACCGGCGCCTACCGGGGGCTCTACCATGTCCTGCTCGGCGCCATCGCGCCGCTCGACGGCATCGGGCCGGAGCTGCTGAAGATCGACGAGCTGCTCCACCGCCTTGCCGACGGCGCGGTCGAGGAAGTCATCGTGGCCACCGATGCCGATAAGGACGGGGAGGCGACCGCCGCGTATCTCACCAAGCTGGTCCGCCCGCGGGGCATGAAGGTGACCCGCATCGCCTCCGGCATCCCGGTGGGCAGCCACCTCGAATACGCAGACCAGGCGACCCTCACCCGCGCGCTCGAAGGCCGGCGCGAAATCTAACCCGCCCCCAACAACACGAAGGCCGGCACTCACGTGCCGGCCTTTGGCCGTCCCCACTCTTTCGCGCGCTGACTTACTGCGGCTTTCTGGTCTGGCCGGCGCCCGGGGAGGTTTCCAGCTGCTCCAGCCGCGTTTCGGCCTGGCCGAGGCGCGCGAGGAGCCGCCGCATCGACTGCAGCAGCTCGGGCAGCCGTGAGAGCATCGCCATCTGCCGCTTGGCCAGATGGAGCGGGCGCGCCGGGTAGCCCCACACCGTCTCCCCCGGGGCCACCGCCTTGGTCACCACGCTGGCGGCGCCGATGCGGCTGCGGTCGCCGATGGTGACGTGGTCCACCACGCCGGCCTTGCCGCCCAGCATGCTGTAGGAGCCGATGCTGACGCTGCCGGAGAGCCCGACCTGGCCGGACATGATGACGTGCTGGCCGATCCGGTTGTTGTGGGCGATCTGGACGAGGTTGTCGATCTTCGTCCCCCGCTGGAT
>MHGT01000020.1:2954-3097 GCA_001805695.1 Omnitrophica WOR_2 bacterium RIFCSPHIGHO2_02_FULL_67_20
GATGGTCGCCCGGTCCACGCACACGTTGCAGCCGATCTCCACGTCGTCCTCGATGACGACGTTGCCCACCTGCGGCACCTTGACGTAATGCCCCTCATGGAAGATGTAGCCGAAGCCGTCCCCGCCGATGACCGAACTGCCGT
>MHGT01000020.1:3314-12719 GCA_001805695.1 Omnitrophica WOR_2 bacterium RIFCSPHIGHO2_02_FULL_67_20
TGGGGTGGATGACCCCCTCCGCCGGCGGCGTGGGGTGGAAGAGCTCGAGGAGCATGGCGAAGGCCAGCTTGGGGTCGTCCACGCTGATGCCGGAGCGGCCCGCGAGGTCCGTGACGGACGCGGTGACGATGAGCGCGCCCGCCTTCGTCTCCAGCGCCTGCTGCAGGTGCCGGGCATCCTCGACGAACGCCAGCTCGCCCTCCTGGAGGGCGTCGAGGCTGTTGAGCCTGCGGATGCGGGCCGTGCCGTCGCCGATGAGGCGGCCGTGGACGTAGCTGGCGAGGGCTTCGAGCGTCTGTTCCATGGATTCCTGATTGTAACACGTTTCCGCGCTCAGCGACGGGGTTTGTGCGGCCGGGGTCCCTGGTCCGTGGCGAAGAGGCACTTAAGGTAAGCGCCTTCCGCGAAGCGCACGGGGTGGTCGAGCGGATGAGCGGTGCGGGCCAGCTCCCGCAGGGGGCGCTTGGTCTGGGTCGCGGCGTGGTGGACGGCGGCGAAGAACGGTTTTTCATCCACCTGGCCCGAGCAGGAGGAAATGACGAGTGTGCCGCCGCTCCGCAGGACGCCCAGCCCGAGGCGCGTGAGCCGGCCGTAGGCCAGGAGCGCTTGCGGCACTTCCGCCCGGCTGTTGGCGAAGGCGGGCGGGTCGAGGATCACGACGTCAAATTGCCGGCGGGCGCGCTTCAGCTGCGTGAGCACGTCGAACGCGTCGCCCGCCACCAGGTCGTGCGCGGCGGCCCGGACGGCCGCATGGTGCCGGTTGCGCGCCATGTTGCGCCGCGCCGCTTCAAGGGCGGGGCGGCCGGCGTCCACGCTGACGACCTCGCGCGCCCCGCCGCGCGCGGCGTACACCGAAAACCCGCCGGTGTACGCGAACACGTCCAGCACGGCGGCTCCCTGCGCGAGCGTCCCCGCCTTCGCGCGGTTGTCCCGCTGGTCGAGGAAGAAGCCGGTCTTCTGTCCGTGGATCGGGTGGGCCTCGAACGCCAGATCGTTCTCGCAGAAGATCACGGGGCCCTGGAGGGGTGGGCCGGCCAGCACCATCCCGTCCTCAAGATGGTGGGAGCGCCGGAAGGTCGCTTGGGTGGCGCGGCTGAGCCGGAGGAACAGGCGCGTCGCGGGCCAGACGGCCGAGAGTGCCTCGACCAGCTCGCGCAGGTGGGCCGCCCACGCCGCCGTGTAGAGCTGCAGCACCAGCGTGTCATCGTAGCGGTCCACCACGACCCCCGGCAGGCCGTCGTTCTCGCCGTGGACGAGCCGGTAGCCGGTCGTGGAGCTGGCGCGGAGCGGCTCGCGCAGGCGCACCGCCTCGGCAAGCCGGGCCTCGAGCCACGCCCGGTCGATCGGCGACGGGCGGTGGCGCTGGAGGATGCGCACGCGAATCGGGGAGTCCGGGTCGTAGAGTCCGACGGCGAGGAAGCGGTCGCGGCGATCGTAGACGACCGCCAGGTCGCCGGACCGCCCCTCGCGGCTCTGCTTGCGGATCGCCTCGGCGTAGAGCCACGGATGGCCCTGGCGGATCCGCCGCTCCGCCTCGGCCGTCACGCGCAGGCCGATGCGTTGGTCGGAGGGCGCGGAGAGCTCGCGGAGGAGTTGGAGTGCGTGTCGCGCCGGCATGGTGCGTTGACTCTAGCATGAACCGTCCTCGCCCGCCACACGGTACCGCTTCCGCGGAGCCGGAGCCCGTGGTATAACCATAGCAACCTCATGGAACCGACAGACAAAGGGGGACCGGCGATGACAAGATGGGTGGCCGTGTGGTGTGCGCTCTGGTGTGGAGGGACGGCCTGGGCCGCGCCCGTGGCGCGGCAGTACAGCGCCGACATGGTGGTGGAATCCGAGGGCCACGCCATGACGATGCGGACGTATATGGACGAGGGCAAGGCGCGCTCGGAGATGGAGATGCCCGGCCTGCCCGGGCAGCCGGCGGCGTCCCTGCGGATGGTCACGATCGTCCGGCCGGACCTGCAGAAGATGTACATCCTCTACCCGGACAGCCGGGTGTACGAGGAGAAGCCATTCGAGGCGCGCGACGCGCAGCTCTCCGCCGCGTCGGCCCCGGGGGCGGCCACGGAGGACCTCGGCGCCGAGACGGCCGAGGGGATCGCCTGCACGAAACATCGGGTGACCTATGCGGGGCAGTCCATGTGGGTGTGGGCCTCGCAGGCCGACGGGATTCCCGTGAAGATGCAGTCGGTGGACGGCAGGACGGTGATTCGGCTCACGAACGTGCGGCTGGGGCCCCAGCCGGCTTCGCTCTTCGAGATCCCGGCCGGCTACCAGCAGGGAACCGCCGCGGCGGGGATGTCGGCCATGCTTACAGGCCTCATCCCGGACGCCGGTAGTCCCGGCGGCGCGCCCCAGGCGCCCGATTTGGACCAGCTGCCGCCGGAGATCGCGGAGCAGATGCGGAAGCTCATGAACCGCTAGTGCCGTTCCAAAAAAG
Organism: Omnitrophica WOR_2 bacterium RIFCSPHIGHO2_02_FULL_67_20; assembly: GCA_001805695.1. Lineage (GTDB taxonomy): Bacteria > Omnitrophota > Gorgyraeia > Aquiviventales > Aquiviventaceae > 2-02-FULL-67-20. The sequence goes on from MHGT01000020.1 coordinate 5,761, forward strand.
GTTGTGTCACTTTTGCTCCAGCGATCACTTCAGCTACACCGTGCCTGGCGATGATGAGTGCCGGGATCGAAATGTGCGACAACCTTTTTGGAAACGGCACTAGAAGACATCGACGAGTTCCTCTTGAGGGGCTTGCCACACGCTCCCATCGGCAAACCGTACCGCTCGCACGACGATGGCGAGTTCGTAGAGATCCCTGGAGCTGGCACGCTCGGTCCAGCTTAGCGTCTTGGACTCCCAGCGGGCAAGGGCGAGATCGGTGTACTGCGAGTTGGAGCTGGCGGACTGCCACAGCGACTGGGTCCGCTCATGAAATGCGTCTAGGCTGACCACCGTCAGCCCGACCGCCTCAATCGTCTGAGAGGATTGGTTTGCGCACTCCACCTGTCCCTTGACGGTAAAAACGGAGACACGCGGATTGTTCACGGAATTCACCCTGCTGCGGCGGGCTCCGGGCGACCACTCTTCTCCCGGGTCGACGAACTCTTCGATAAGTGTGGCTTGTGGATCTTTGAGCAGAACGGGCGCATGGGCGGGATTGAACGTCCTGACTCTCAGCGATTGTTCCTTGGCCCATAGCACGGTAGCAGCCGCCATACAACACGCGAGGCTTGCTGCCAGCAGCCGGAGCCGAGAGAAACGAGGCTGAGGAGATTTCATGGGTTCGGTCTCTCTGTCGGCGCTGGCGGTGGTCCACTCGATGACTGGCGCGACGCCTCCTGCAACGCCTTGGCCAGCTGGTCGTTGTGCTGGAGCAACTGGAAGTTAGCCCTCTGAACCTGTATCCAGCGCAGACCAAGGACCATCACGACGATAACGAGGAGTGCGACAAGCACCCCCATCGGCCAGAACAGCTGGTGGAACACACGGAAGGCTTCACGCTCAGGTTGCACAGCCACCACCCGCCAACCGGTTGCCCCGATGGGATACACTCCAGCTAACCACCGCTCGGGATGGCGCCCGCCGCGAAACATGAGTGAGCCACCCTCCGGAGAAAGGTGGTGGGCCACCGGTGGCCAGTTGGACACGAGCTTTGGTTGCCCAGGGAGCACCTGGAAGGGATACACGACAAGCTGGTCATGCTGATCGACGACGTAGAGGAACCCGCCGGGATCAATCCGGATCTTCTGAATCCAGGACTTGATGGTTTCTACCCGATGCTGGACTTGCAACACGCCGAGCACCACATTGCCGTCACTAATTGGCAGCACAACCTCCGACACTTTTTCAAGCGATTCACCTCCGCGCACGTGCACCGCGGAGACATAGGAGTGCCAGCCTCCACGCTGCGCGCCGAGGAAGCCCTCGTCGCGCATCAATGAGGAGCCGTTCAGCTCCGGACGATCCGGGTAGGCGGCGATGACAGCTCCTGAGGGGGCCATGATTACGGCCGCCTCTGCTCCCGGCGCCAACGGCAGGAAACGCTGCAAGAGGCGGCGTAACTGGTCGGCATCCTGTTGCTGCACTGCCGCGCGAAAATCTGGTTGCTCGACGAGCATCCGCTCAAAGAGCAGGGTTTGTCCCAGCGTTTCTCCAACAATCTCTGATGCCAGGCGGGCGGTCACTGTCAGGTTGCGCAGCGCTTGGCGGCGTCCCATATGGATATTGACGCGATGTGTCACGAACACCACGATGGCGAGCAACGCGAGCACAAGACTCGAGCCCCAGACAACGCTGCGCGGGGCGGGAGGAGCGTGCAGGAAGCGCATCACATCACCAGCGGCTGGCAGTGCCGATGGGCTCCGGTGAGGATCAACCATCAACCCCTCTCGCAAGCCGCACATACGGTTTCATGGACCCAATTGTAGCACACCAGATGAAGCAGACGAACTCCGCGCATTGGCCACTCACTGTCTGATCAGCCCTTCTCGAAGGAGCAGCAGCCCGAAGAGGACGAACAGGACCGTCGCACCGATCTTGATGGCGCGCTCAGGCAGCCGCCGCCCCAGCACGGCCCCAACCACCACCGCGAGGCCATCGGCCACCACCATTCCGAGTGAGGAACCCAGCCACACGGGGAGCAGGCGCGCGGCTTCTGCGGCCAATACCGCTGTCGCCAACTGGGTCTTGTCCCCCATTTCCGCAAGGAAGAACGAGACAGCGACCGTCATCACGGGATGGCCAAACCGCTTCTCTTCCGTGCCGCTCAATTCATCGCCGCGCAACGTCCAGAGACCAAAGCCGATGAACGAGAGGCCGGCTGCCAGCTTGATCCAATGGACGGGCACCAGCAGCAGCGTGGCCCCGCCCAAGGCCACAGCCAAGGCATGATTCGCAAGCGTTCCTAGCAGAACACCGCCCAGGACATAGCGCACGGGGAGTCGCGCGGCGAAAGCGAGTGTTAGGAGTTGGGTCTTATCCCCCATCTCCGCCGCGGTGATCAGAAAGAGCGCTTTCAGAAACGTTGTCATCCCACCACCTGGCCGAAACCTTCTTGTGCGAATCGGGCGTTATCGTCTGGGTCCATCAGGGGTTTCGGGGCCTGCTGGAGGCAGGCCGACGCAGGTGGTGGGATCACTCCGCGCACTCCCCCTTGCCGGCCTCAAGGATAAACGGATCGGTGTCCCCGACGTCGATGAAGAGCTCTGGCTGAGATGCGGCCTCCGTCAGATCGGCTAAATCCGCCAGCGCACGCTCAAGGCTCTCAAGCCCCACTCGGTCCGCGAACGCGGCGAACCTTTCGTCAGGCTGTTTCTGCTCCTGGTACACGTTCATGAGCCGCTTCACGGCCTCAGGGGCTCGTCGTGCGGGAAGGCGCAGCAGCCGCGTGCCAAACGTGGCCTGGCCCTCTGCCGTGCAGCCCCCCACCAGCATCTGGTAGCAGGGCAGGTGCCGCGCACCAACTTTGACCGACATCCCGAAGAAACCCAGGTCTGCAATGTGGTGATGGCCGCAGGAATTCGGGCAGCCGGAGATTTTGATGGAAAGTGTCGCATCCGCCCATGGCGAGAGGCCGTTGTGGAATAGCTGCTCAAGCGCTTCGGCCAACCCGCGCGGGTGGGTGACGGCAGACAAACACGTATCCGCGCCAGGGCAGCGGGTGATATCGACCAGCCTGCCCGCGCCCGCTTCCGCAAGGCCCAGGCGCCCCGCTTCCTCATAGACGAACCCCAGCATGCCTTCAAGCACTGAGCGCAGGAGGATGTTTTGCTCGTTGGTGAAGCGCGCTCCTCCGGCGTAGCGGCGCATGAGCGCGGCGAGGCCGCGAAGCTGTGCGGCGGTGACATCCCCCAACGGCACGCGGATGAGCACGCTGTGCAACCCCTGTTGCTTCTGCGGGATGACGTTGGTGCCGGCCCATCGCTCAACCATCATGGCGTTGAGCCCGCGTGGAGCCGTTGGCGCTGCGGCGCTGACCTTGGGTGGCGACTCGTCAAGCGGCTGCGGCGCGACCGTCAGGCTATACCCGGACTGTGTGGCCCAGACGACCGGGCGTTCCTCCAGCACCCGCTTGCGGAACTCCTCCCATCCTAGTTGCTCGACCAGGAACTTGAGGCGCGCCCGAGCGCGGTTGCGCCGCTCCCCAAAGCGGTCAAAGACCCGGAGGATCGCTTCAATGGTCGGCAGCAGGTATTCAGCGCTCGTCCACGGCTCCACGAGCTGCGCCATGCGCGGCACCGGCCCCAGGCCGCCACCCGCATAGATCCGAAATCCCGGCTGATCGCCCTGGAGTGCTGCGACCACGCCGAGGTCATGGATAGGTGTTCGCGCGTGATCGATGGCGCAGCCTTCAAAGGCGATCTTCACCTTGCGCGGAAGCATCTGCGTTAAGGGGTTTCTCAAGAGGTAGTCGCTGACCGCCTGGGCATACGGCGTGATGTCAAACGGCTCATCCGCTGATACACCCGCGAAGGGGCACAAGGTGACGTTACGGACGACGTTACCGCTGGCCTCCCGCGTCGTCAGGCCGGCTGCCGCGAGGCGACGCAACAGCGTTGGAACCTCGCGCCGCTCAATCCCGTAGAGCTGCACGGCCTGGCGGGTCGTCAGATGAGCTGACCGACTCGGGGTGAACGTCTCACAGATTGCCGCCAGGGCCTCGAGCTGTTCCGGCGTGATGATGCCTAGCCGCACTTTCACCCGCACCATATAGCCGGTGGGTGAGCGCCGCATGCTGTAGATCCCGTACTGCAGGCGGAGCTTCTTGAAGAGCTCCGGGTCCAGCTCTCGCCGATCAAGGCGTTCGATCTGGCGTTCAAGATGCCGGATCTCTGCTTCGACCACCGCGCCGTCACGCATGAGCAGCCCTCCCGGTCATTGCCGACTCTCACTCAGTAGCAGTGCGTTGATTATGGGAAGGAACAGGGGCTCTCTCTATGACCGACGTCAGTCTATCGGTGCGGGTCAGCCAGCGGCTTGATGGCTCCGCCGACCCCGACTGACCGAAGCGGGCGAGATACGTCGAGAGGGGTTCTTGCTGGGGGATGAGGCTGCCGGCGAGCGCTGCGCTTCAGAAGCCTGGCGTTTACTTCAACTCCACATTGACCTCGACGGCGCTCTCGCCTTCAACGGTCACCGCCGTGGTGACCGGTTTGAGCTTTTCATGCCAGGTTTTCAAGACGTAGGCGCCGGGTGGGACGCCGGCAATCGTGTAGGATCCGTCCTCGGTCGTGACGGCTGCGTAGGGGGTCTCAAGCACGAGGATATACGCGGACATCTCCGGATGGACATCGCACAACACCGCCACTTCGCCAGGCTCACGGAAGATCTTGGTGATCGGCGAAGCACCTGCCGGTGTCGCGAGATTGAACAGCGACCGCCGACCCCGGTAGAGATGCACGTTATGCAGGATCCCGTCGCTGTTGGAGAAGCTCACGCTGCCGCCCTTCACGATCGGCAGGACATGCGGGATGAATTCTTTGTTGATCTGCCGCAGCTCTGCCGGGGTTGTGGGGGCGGGGAACTCCTTGCCTTCAATCCGATCGATGTACACGAGCGTGTCGCGCGCGTCCTTGACGCCGGAGGCGGTTACGGCGCCTCTGATCGTTCCAGCGCGCGCTTCAACCGCAACGCTGACCGTCAGTAACAGTCCTCCGCAGCCTATCGCCAGCCAGCGCCTCATCACTTTACCACAGGACCCCCAAGGCCCCGCCCCATGGAAGCTGGGGCGGGGGTGTCCACCCGCCAGAACGGGTTGGCCTTGGGGAATTGCGTCATCCAAGGTCCATGTCGCCCTGCGGCGTGATTTCCCCGGCTTTGACCGTGACGTCTGGCTTGTCAGAGAGCCATCCCAACCAATGCGTGGAGGCCGGGGGAAGCCACGAGATGTCGTAGTCGCCGATGGGGACGTTCTCGAAGAGGTAGACCCCGTTTGAGCCGGTGGTGGCCTCGACGACGTTCTGGCCAGAACCTTGTGAGGTCTTTGCGCCAAGGAGCTGGGTCAGCTCAGTGGCTGCTCCTTGAATGGCCGCAAGCTTCACCCGACAGCCCGCCAGGGGGCGTCCGTGCTGTAACACTCGGCCCGTCACGTTGCCGGTGAGGACCCCGACGGCTGAGCGCTGACCCTTGACGCCGGTCACCGCTAACCCCTCCTCTAAACTGGCGGCCGGGGCGTAGCCAGGCGCTCCTTCGGCGGTCGTCGTCGGAGGTGGCGCGATCCGCTCCTTGGGCAGGGAAATCACCAGGTAATCCCCCTGATCCTCCCAGAGGATCTTCTTCTCTTTCCAGAGCTTGACCTCGGTCGGCGTTTCTCGCTTGATCAGCTCGACTTCGCCCTTGGGGATCTTCACGATGAACGCATCCCCCCGCTCCTCGAGGACCTCAACGGCGCTGCCCTCCTCGCGCCCCACAAGACGGAGCCGATCGGCGTGGCTGGCCACGGGGCTGAGGGTGAGCGCGAACGCCACCGCGGCGGCGAGGCGAGGGAAAACGTCCCAGGGCCTCTTGGGACAGGAGGTTTCCGCCGAGACCCTGGGACACACGGGGACTCTTCTGGCTATCATGGACACCCGAATCGAGCGCTGAACTGGTATCGAACTAAAACGCGTACGTTAGATCAACAAGGAGTTGCGAGTTGCCGTCGCTGTCTTCAAGCGCGATGAGGCCTTCCAAGGCCAGTTTGATGTTCGCCCGCGGCCACAGTAAGAGGCTGAGCACGAGGTTATCCCGATCGCGGGCAAACGCCTTCTCATAGTTCGCTTGCTCGTACCGGATGGCCGGCTGGAGCCAGGGAAACAGCCCATAGTCCGCCTCGATAAACCACGAGGACGTGTACAGATCCTGCACCGTCGTGCTGGCTTTGTTGTCTCGCCCCCTGACGAGGGCGCCGTAGAGATCAAGCTTTCCGAAATTCGCCCTGGCATCCAAGCCTAAGCGCCAGAACTGGTTGTTGCGCGAGCTGAACGTGGATTTCCCGAAGTACCCGAACTGCCCGATGGTGATGGCGTTGTCCGCCCAGTTGTCGGTCGCTTTCAGCTCGCCGGCCTCAGCGCCGGCCCACTCCTTGCCATCAACGCTCAGCCCCCCATATTTGTACGCGACGCGATAGTACAGGTCCTTCGCGTTGTTCTCGTCGAAGACACCGGCTGGCGTGCCGCTCGTCGTCCCATTGACCATCCCGGCGTTATACTTGAGTCGGTGCAGCGCAACACCGTTGATCTCAAACCCGGATGAGAGGTCGCCGAGGTCCCACCCATCCGCGACGACGTAGGTGTACGGCAACGGTTTGTTGACCGTCCGGCGCACATTGAGCGGCTGCGCCAGCACGCCGATATCGATGAGGCCCAGCCGAAGGTTCAACGCGTCCTCCGGCAGCAACCCAAACCGACCCCAGCTCTCTTGACTGAGCAGGTCGTTGGCCTGGAAGAAGACGCGCTTGAGCCCGGAGCTGAAGGTGCCGGTGGTGGCGGATTCAAGATCCACCTCGCCCCAGAACGAGAAGGGTTCGTCGAAGTTGCCTGCCGTGAAGATCTTGAACTCGTGTGGGAACTTGAAGTTGGTGGTGGGGGTCGTGTTCTCGT
>MHGT01000020.1:12858-13906 GCA_001805695.1 Omnitrophica WOR_2 bacterium RIFCSPHIGHO2_02_FULL_67_20
CTGTCCGCCGGGGATCGCGTAGCCATTCTGCCGGAACGCCTCGCCAAAGGAGTTGAGTTTCATAAAGCCGTTGTGGCAGGTGGTGCAACTTGTCCGGTACTTCCGTGCGAAGGTCGGCAAGGCGCTCGCGTCGGTGGCGAACGCAAGGGCCACGATAGCACTGACTCCTGTAGCAACCATGACCTGTACGCACTTCATGGGGTCCTCCTCCTTCAGTCGTTGGGCTATGGAATCGAAACAACCGCCAACAGCCTAAGGGGTACCCATGAAGAAATGCTGAAGGATCGCTTAAGTTTTCTTAAGCGACAGGCAGGCGTACGGAGAAGGTGCTCCCCTTTCCGGGGGAGCTCTCGACGTGGATGCTGCCGCCGTGGGCTTCAGCAATCCACTTGCAGATCGCCAGGCCGAGTCCATACCCACCCTCGGCGCGGCTACGGGACTGGTCAACCCGGTAGAAGCGGTCAAAGATTCGCGCGAGGTCTTGGGCCTCGATGCCAATGCCCGTGTCAGTCACCCGGATCTCGGCGCAGCCGTTCTCAGACTGGGAGCGCAAGATGATCCGACCGCCTTCCGGCGTATACTTCACCGCGTTGTCGCTGAGGTTGAGCAGGAGCCGCCGCAGCTTCATCTCATCACCATGCAGGATCGCGCCGGCCCCATCGATGAGTTCCACGCGAATGCGTTTCGGCTCGGCGATGATCCGGGTTTCCTCTGCCATGTCCTCCATCAGGCGATCAAGATGGATGGGTTTGAGATCCAACGCAACCCTCTCTGCATCCGTGTTAGAAAGAAACAGCAGCGTCTCCACCAACCGTGACATGCGGCTGATCTCGCTGGAACATGCCGCCAAGATGTCGCAGCGAGCCGAGCGAGGACAGGTCTTGAGCCCGAGCTCAATCTCCCCCTTCAGCACAGTGAGCGGCGTGCGCAGTTCATGGGAGGCATCAGAGATAAACTGCTGCATCCGCTCAAAGGAGCGCTGGAGCCGTTCGATCATCTCGTTGAAGGTCTCCGCGAGCGCTTGCACCTCATCGCCCGTCTTGGGCAC
>MHGT01000021.1 GCA_001805695.1 Omnitrophica WOR_2 bacterium RIFCSPHIGHO2_02_FULL_67_20
GGATCAGCCCGCACGCCGCCACGACAATCGCGTCATAGCGTCCCTCGTCCAGCTTGCGCAACCGCGTGTCCACGTTGCCCCGAATCTCCAGCAGCTCGAGGTCCGGCCGGAGGCGGCGTAGCTGGCTCTGCCGGCGCAGGCTCGAGGTGCCGATGCGGGCTCCCTTCGGTAGCTGCTCAAGCGACTCACCTGAGCGGGACACGAGCGCGTCGCGCGGCTCTTCGCGCTCCAAGACCGCCGCAAGGTACAGGCCGGCCGGGGTCTCGAGCGGCAGGTCCTTCATGCTGTGGACCGCCACATCAATGCGCCCGCCGGCCAACGCGGATTCCAGCTCCTTGACGAACATCCCCTCGCCGCTCATCGCCGTGAGCGGCACATCCGGGTGCTGGTCCGCCTGCGCCTTGATCGTCTCCAGGCGGAACGCGCGGCCGGGGAACCGTTCTTCAAGCCTGGCCTGGACGATCTGCGCCTGGCACATGGCTAGGGAGCTGCCTCGCGTGCCTATGACGAAGGGCTGCATTCGACATTCGACATTCGAAATTCCTCGCGCCACCAACTCAGAAACCCATCCACCTTCTGATTGATGATGTCCTCGGATTCGCCCAGCGCCCGCTGCCGCTCATGGTGGCACTGATGGACCAGGGCTTGCAGGTCATCCACGTTAAAGAGGTACACGTTCTCCAGCCCGCCGGACGACGGCTCGACATTGCGCGGCACGCCGAGGTCCACGATGCACAGCGGACGGTGATGGCGCTGCCGCATCGCCAGCACCAGCTCCTCGCGGCGCAAGAGGAAGACCGGCGCACTGGCGGAGGTGATCGCAATATCCGCTTCGAGGAGCTGGGCGGGGAGTGCGGCTGCCGGCACCGGGGTCGCGCGGTACGCGGCGGCGAGATCCGCGGAGCGCTCGAGCGTACGGCTCATCACCCGCAGCTCGCCCGCACCCCGCTCGGCCAAGCGCTTGAGGGTCAGCTCGCCGATCTTGCCGGCACCGATGAGCAGGACCACGGCGCGCGAGAGGTCGCCGAAGATCTTCTCCGCCAGCTGGACCGCGACGGTGCCCACCGAGGTGCAGCCGCGGCCGATGCCGGTCCGACTGCGGACGGTTTTGCCGGTGTTGAGCGCGCGCTGGAAGAGACCGTTGAGGAGCTTCCCCGTGGCACCCGCCGCCTGCGCCGCTTCGTAGGCGTCCTTCACCTGGCGGAGGATCTCGGCCTCGCCCAGGACCATAGAGTCAAGGCCGCTGGCGACCGAAAAGAGGTGGCGCACCACGCGCTGCGGCTCCGCGTAGCTATAGAGGCGCGGCGAGAGGCCCGAGAGCTCGATGTCCGCGTGCCGGCTGAGAAATCGGTGGAGGCGCTCCAGGGTGCCGTCCAGCGCCGGCGCGCCGGCGTAGATCTCCACGCGGTTGCAGGTTGAGAGGATCGCCGCCTCGCGCAGCCCCACCTCCTCCCGCAGGCGGCTGAACGCCTGCGGAAGATCCTCGCGGCGGAAGGCGAACCGTTCGCGGAACTCGAGGGGCGCCGAGCGATAGTTCAATCCGATTAAGACAATATGCATAGCATAGATAAATCAGATGAGAAGGGCTGATAAAGCAGATAACGCATTCATCTGATTTATCTCCCTTCGTTTATCTGCTTTATCCTCCCTCAAATGAACGGGTGGAGTGACGGCACCAGGTGCCCCGCACCCACAAAGGTGAACAGGACCAGGCTGAAGCCGGCGACCGAGAGCAATGCGACCCGGCGGCCTCGGAGCGTAGCGCGCTGACGCAGCACCCACAGCGCGAGGTAGCCGGCCCAGAGCAGGACCGTCAGATACTCCTTAGGATCGCCGGTCCACCACCGGCCGCGCAGGAGTGCCGACTCAACGAAGCCGCTCGTGGCGCCGATCGTCAGCAACCCGAATCCGGCGCTGATCGCCAGAAAGTTCACGCGGTCGAGCGATTCGAGCGACGGCAGTCGGCGGAACAAGACCCCCATGGTCTTGCGCTTGAGCTGCCGCTCCTGGATGAGGAACAGCACCCCGGCGATGAACGCCAGCAGGAACGCCGCGTAACTCAGCAGCGAGCACCATGTGTGCAGCGTGATCATGAGTATTGGCGTCGCGGGTGACGCGGAGCCGGGGCCCTCACCCGCCCGGAGCCGACGACGGCGATAGTCCGGCGCGGCGAGGACGGGTGGGGTGGCGCAGCGGCAGGACCCGCGACGCCATTGCTCTGCGACAGCAACTTCAGCGCCTCGCGCCGCGCCGCCCGTGGCCGTCCGGCGCGCATGAGCGCCAGGACGCGGCCGCGCACGAGCCGATCGAAGTACCGCTTCCGGTCGCCGTAGTTCGGCATCGCGCGCTTGGCCGCGCCGCGCAGCGAGCGCAGCAGGTCGAGCATCGGCGCATAGGCATCAAGAATCCGGCCGACGTCATCTCGCACCAGCTTGGCCAGCGAGGGGCTGCCGCCGCCGGTGCTCACCGCCGCGGTCAAGGCGCCGCGGCGAACGATCGCGGGCGCGATGAAGGTGCACAACGGCGTCTGGTCCACGACGTTCGCGAACAGCCGCCGCTTCAGCGCCGTCCGGTACACCAGGCCGTTCACCGCCGGGTCATCCGTCGCCGCATAGGCAAGCCATGCGCCCGCGAGGTCGCCGGGTTTGAAGCGGCGCGTGAGGACCCGGAGGCGGTGCCGCCGCGCGTACGCGGCGAGTCGTCGCGTGACCGTCGGGCTGACGAGCGTGATGTCCGCGCCGTAGGAGAGCAGCGTCGTCACTTTGCGCTGGGCGACCAGGCCGCCCCCAATGACCACGCAGCGCCGGCCGTTGAGGTCGGCGAAGACCGGATAGTAGGCCTTGGAGAGCATCAGGCTGCCAGCTTCGCTTTGAACTTCGCCAATTCCTCGGCGGCCATCGTGACCGTCTGCGCCGGACCTGGAAAAATCCCTGAGCGGACGTCGCTCACGTACGCCGCGGTGGCTTCGCGGATGGCGATCCCCACATTCGCGTAGCGCTTGATGAATTTCGGGGTGAACCGATCGAAGAGGCCGATCAGGTCGTACGTCACCACGACCTGGCCGTCGCAGTGCGGGCCCGACCCGATGCCGATCGTCGGAATCGCGAGGCGGCGGCTGATCTCCGCCGCCAGGGCGTCCGGCACGCACTCCAGCACGATGGACCAGCAGCCGGCGTCCTCCAGGCTGCGCGCCTGCTCGAGGATGCGGGCCGCGGACTCCGCGGTCGTCCCCCGCATGCCAAAGCCTCCCTCCCCCGCCGCCGTCTGGGGGGTTAAGCCCACATGGCCCATGACGGGAATCCCGGCGCGCACGATGCCCCGCACGGTCTCCTCGATGCCCGGCCGCCACTCGACCTTCACCCCGTTGCAGCCAGCCTCCTCGGTGAAGCGCTTCGCGTGCACCACCGCCTCCTCCGGCGGAGCCTGGAGGGCCGCCAGCGGCATGTCGCCGATCAAGAGCGCCCGCACGACGCCCCGGCGGGCCGCCTTGGTGTGATGGATCATCTCGTCCATCGTCACCGGCGCCGTGGTGTCATAGCCGAGCACCACCATCCCCAGCGAGTCGCCGACCAGGACCAGGTCGACCCCGGCCGCGTCCACCAGCTTGGCGATGGGATGGTCGTAGGCGGTGAGCATCGCGAGCTTCGGTCCCCGGCGCTTGCGGTCGCGCAGCTCGTCGATGGTCACCGGGCTCATGGCTGATTGCTCCCTGACGCGCGCGGCCGGCTCAGCGCGACGCCACCGCCCGCCGGCGCGGCGCTCGCGGGCCGCGGGACGCCCCGTTGATGAGGCTGTCCCGGACCTCGCGGGCGGCTTCGACCACCACCCGCAGCTTGTCGATGGCTTCCTGCGGCGTCCGCGTCTTGAGGCCGCAGTCCGGGTCCACGTAGATCTGCTCGGGCTTGAAGACCCGCAGCGCCTTCCTGAGGTTGGCGACCACCTCGTCCCGGGACTCGATGCGATGGCTGTGGACGTCCACAACGCCCAGGCCGATCTCCTTCGTGAATCGCTTGCCCCTGAAGAACTCAAGCAGTTCGAAATTGCGGTTGGCGAACTCGAGGTCGATTTGGTCCACCGGCAGCTTCGCCAGTTTCGGTCCGATCGTCTCGAAATCGCCGTAGCAGATGTGCGTGAGCGTTTTCGCCCTGACCCCCTTCGTCACGATGCCCAGCGCCTCGATGGCGAGGTCCATCTCTTCCGGACGCGTGGAGATGGCGGGCTCGTCCACCTGGATGTACTGCGCGCCCGCCCGCTCCAGGTCCTTGACCTCCTCCCGGATCACCTTGGCGATGGCCAGTGTGGCCGCCCGGCGCGAGGGGTAATACTCATTGAACGACCAGTCCATGATCGTGTAGGGGCCGGTGAGCATGCCCTTGACCGGGCGGGTGGTGAGCGACTGGGCGAAGGTCCACCAGTCCACCGTGATCGGCCTGGGGCGGGTGATTTTGTTCATGATGATGGGCTTGCGGTAGTACCGGTTGCCGTACGAGCGCACCAGCTCGTCGCCCTGCTTGAACCCGCCCAGGTGCTCGGCGAAGTAGGCGACCATGTCCCCGCGGTACTGCTCGCCGTCCACGATGATATCGATGCCCAAATCCTCCTGGATCTTGACCCACTCGCGCGTCGAGCGCTCCTCGAGCGCGCGCAGCCCGGCGGCATCCAGCTCCCCGCGGCGCAGCTGCGCCCTGGCCTGTATGAGGTAGTCGGGCTTCGGCAGGCTGCCGACCGATGTCGTCAATAGCATCGAAACAACCTCCTTGGTATCGTCACTTCTTTCCGTTGCGAAATGAACGCGCCGCTTCGACGAGCCGCTTCACCTTGGCCAGCGCCTGGGTGTGCGGCAGGAACTCCAGCCCGCAGTTCGGGTTCACGTAGAGGCCGCCGCGCGGGGCGAGTTTCCTGACCGCCCGGAAGATGGCGTGCAGCTCCGCGACGCTCTCCAGCTTCGTGTTGCGGGCGTCCAGGCAGCCCACCGCCAGCTCCTTGGTGATCTTCGTCCGCTTCAGGACGTTCAGCATCTTGGGGTCCGACACGACGTCCACCCCGATGACGTCCACCGCCGAGCGCATCAGCGCGTTCAAGGCGCCGTCGAGCGTCCCGAAGTAGGTGGAGACGGCGGTCTTGGTGCCGACGTCGCGGGCGGCGATGTTCAGCGCCTCGACCGCGAGCTTGGTGTCGGTGTTGCCGAACCCGATCGCCGGCTCATCGAACTGGACGAGCGGCGCACCCGCCTGCGCGAGCGCTTTGGCTTCCTGGTTGAGGATCTCCGCCATCTTGAGCACGAAGGGCCGCAGCTTCCTATAGCAGCGGTCCTCGCTGACGATCCCAAAGGTGTACGGGCCCGGAAGCACCGCCTTCACCGGCTTGGCGGCGGTCCGCTTCGCGAACCGGTATTGCTCGGCCAGGATCGGACCCTTCCACACCGGCCCCTTGTGCAGAATCGGACGGCGGTACAACACATTGTTATTGAACCACCGGTTCAGCGCCCCGATCTCGAAGCCCTCAAGCCCGCGGGCGATCGGACTGACCAGATCGTCCCATCGGATTTGTCCGTCGGTCACAAGGTCGATCCCGGCCTGCTCCTGCTCGCGGATGACCGCCTTCGTGATTTCGCGGCACGTCTCCTCGAGCTGGGCATCCGTCACCTCTTTCCGTTGCCACCGGGTCATCGCCCCGATCAGCTTCGTCGAGTAGCCCCCCTCGGCGACCTTTGGGTAACTCCCTACGACCGTCGTAATCATCGCTTCTCCTCCCCGAGCCCCGAGCGTTGCTTCGACTCCTCTTTTTTCTCAAAACAGCTTTGGCAGTTGAAGAGCGCTCTCGCCAGGCTCCGGTTGTAGCCATGAGCGATGACCACCCGCATGACGATCGGACTCTCCTGCTTGCACGTGTCACATTTCATGAAGATGATTCCGCAGATTACTAAAAGCGATTACGCAGATAGAACCGTAGACTGTTTGATTCGTTCGTTCGCTTTATCAGCGTAATCGTCTTTCAAAATCTGTGTAATCATTTCTTCCTGCCACCAATCGATCCAGTGCTCGGCCCAGGCCGAGGCGATGACGCGCTCAGTCACAGGCCGCGCGGTCGCTTCGCTCAACGCGACGGCGCGCGAGTCGAAGGCCGCCTGCGCCTCAGCCGGCAGCGCCTGGACGAGCAGTCGGGACAAGGGCCGTATCAAGACAGAGCCCTGAATCAGCCAGCTGCGTGAAAATCGCCGCAGGGCGAACCCGGCGACTTTTCGAGTCCCGATCATCACCGCATAGGAGCTGGGCTCCGCCAGGCAATAGACGACCCGTTGATTGGCCGCCACATCGACGACCGCATGGGCCTCAGCCCCGAACCGGCGGCAGAGCTGGACCGCGCTCTGGCACACGGCACCTATCAGCGACGAGAGCGGCACCCACTCCTCGCGCGGGATGACCACCGACACCGAAAGATCGGTCCCGTGGACCGCGATCCCCCCGCCCGTCGGACGCTCGACCAGCGCAAGCCCGGCCGCCGACCAGCGCGCGGGGTCCAGCCAGGCCGGCCGGGGCTGTTTCCATCCGAGCGAGACGCCCGCCGGCTTCCAGGTGAAGAAACGCGCTACCGGCTCGGCGCGGCGGGCGAGTGCCTCATCGAGCGCCATCTGCCGATCGGCGCGCTCCTCTGGCCCGAGCAGGATCCGCCAGCGGCGGTTCATCTGTGGACCATGGACGGCGGACTGTGGACTGCTGCGGCCGGCGTCCAGCGCAAATTGGGCTCTCTCGCCGCGCGCACCTCGTCGAGTCGATCGACCGCCAGCCGCTGGGGCGAGCGGCGGATGAGCTCAGGATTCGTCTGCGCCTCCCGTGCCACGGCGAGCAGCGCGTGCGCGAACTGGTCCAGCGTCTCTTTCGATTCCGTCTCCGTAGGCTCGATCATCAGCGCTTCGTCCACGATGAGCGGGAAGAACACGGTCGGCGCGTAGAACCCGTAGTCGAGCAGCCGCTTGGCGACGTCCCAGGCGTTGATGCCGTGGGCTTTCAGCGCCTTGGCGGTTGCGACGAACTCGTGCATGCAGTGGCCGTCGTAGGGAACCGGGAACGTTCCCTCCAGCTTCGCCCGCAGGTAGTTCGCGTTGATGATGGCCACACGGCTGGCCCGCTCCAGCCCCTCACGCCCCAGCGTCCGGATGTACGTGAAGGCCCGAACCAGCACCCCCACATTTCCGTAGAAGCTGTGGACGCGCCCGATGGTCGCGCGGCTGCGTTCATCCCACATAAGGCGCCTGCCCCGCTTGCGCACGCGCGGCACCGGCAGGAACGGCTCCAGCGCCTTGGTCACGCCCACCGGCCCCGCTCCGGGCCCGCCGCCGCCGTGCGGGGTCGAGAAGGTCTTGTGGAGGTTGAGCTGGAGCAGGTCCACCCCCATGTCGCCGGGGCGCGCGATGCCCAGCAGGGCGTTCATATTGGCGCCGTCCATGTAGACGAGCGCGTCCCGCTCGTGGAGGAGTGCTGTAATCGCCTTGATGTCGCGCTCAAAGAGTCCGAGCGTGTTGGGGTTCGTGAGCATGAGCGCTGCGACATCGTTCGTCAGCTTGCTCCGCAGTTCCTGCACATCGATGAGCCCGTCGCGCCCGGAGGCGAGCTGGACCACGGTGAAACCGGAGAGCGCCGCCGAAGCCGGGTTGGTGCCGTGCGCCGAATCCGGAATCAGGATGGTGGAGCGCGCGCGCCGCTTGCGCCGGTGGTAGGCGGCGATGATCTTCAGGCCGGTCAGCTCCCCCGCGGCCCCTGCGGCGGGCTGGAGCGTGAACGCAAACATCCCCGTGATC
>MHGT01000022.1 GCA_001805695.1 Omnitrophica WOR_2 bacterium RIFCSPHIGHO2_02_FULL_67_20
GGCTCTGGTGCACCAGGACGCCATTGACGGTCGTGGACTGCCGCGCCTGGGAGAGCTCAATGACGCGCGAGTAGTCGATGTGGGACTTGACCTCTCGCCACAGGGCGAACGCGATCACCAGCACCGTGATGACCAGGACACGGAAGGACATGTCGCCCACACCCCCTATTCTGCTATTACAACGAAGGGGCTACTGCTGGAGGCAGGGGAAGTATTCGGAGAGCGGGCAGCGGGCGAGCGCCACCTCTTTCTCTCGCGCATAGCGGATCTCGGCGACCGAGCTGCAGTATTTCGCGAGCGTCGCGAGGTCGCCCCGGCTCTCGTGGAGGCAGTTGCCGTAGAGCTGGAAGATCCGCTGGCGGTCGATGCGGATGTGCCGCAAGGCGACCCGATCCAGCGCCGTGCAACCGGACACGGCCAGCGCCGCGCCGCACACGGCTAACAGAGCGGAGAACGGTCTGATCGTGCGTCCCTCCTGTATCCCACCGATGTTGTATTCCAACACGAATAGGGCCGCCGCGCAAGGAAAATAGCCGGTCTTCCTGCTGACGCGCGCCCGCCGGTGTGGCACAATAGGAGCGGAGGCTGTGATGAACCAGGTGCGCTGTCCCGAGTGCCACTCACTGAACGTGACCATCGTGGGTTCGGACGAATCTCGCGGCGTGGTCACGGTCCAGTGCTTCGAGTGCGGGCGGGAGACCGAGATCGACGCGGAGGCGTTCCGCGTGGACACCGGCGACCTTCCGCAAGAATAATGATCTGGAGGACGCAGATGTCCGCTGATTCAAAGGCGCAGATTTTCGCAGATCAGCGGTCATCCGCGTAAGGTTTCCATGCAGGAAGTGTTCAGCATTCTCGTGGCGCTGGCCGCGCTCCTCGGAGGCTTGTGGCTGATCGGCTGGGCCGCGGGCGACTTCCAGCCCCGCCAGGGCTCCTCGAGCCGGGGCGGCGCGCCCTCGAAGCCCGCCTCGCCCTGAGACGAGTAGTGCGGTCTGACCCCCGCCCTTGACAGCCGGGGCTCGCGTCAGCCATAGTTGTTGAAGCGCCCTCTCGCAACCCGGGAGGGCGTGTCTGTTTTTCCGGGTCGCGCCACGCGGGCCCTCAGCAGGGGAGGAGCGAGATGGAGATGCGCGCGTCTCGACGGGAACGGATTCTGGTCATCGAGGACGATGCGGCGATGGCCCGCCTGCTCCGCGTTCTCCTGGAGGGCGTCGGCTACGAGGTGCGGGCGGAGCGCTCCGGGGCGGTTGCGCTGACCGAGGTGGCGGACACACCCCCTGACCTGGTCATCCTCGACCTGGGGCTGCCGGACATGAACGGCTACGAGGTCTGCCGGCAGCTGCGCCAGCGGTTCAACCCCTGGTCCTTGCCTATCCTCATATTCACCGGGATGGACAAGCCGGTGGATCAGCTGCGCGGTTTCGCCTTCGGCGCGGACGCCTACCTGACCAAGCCGTGCGACCCCGGCGAGCTGCTGAAAACGGTGGCGCTGCTCCTGGGTCATACGGACGCCGAGTTCTCCGGTTCGCCCGATTAATCCCGAATGCCCTCAGTATCATTCATCATCCGCGATTGACAGACAGACGTTCGTCTAGTATTGTTAGCTCAGGTGAGATGCCTGAGCCGAAGCGCGTGTGGAACCCGCCCAACCCATACCTCACCGAGCACCGCGAGCTCCTCGGCGAGCCGCCCGCCGCCGCGCTCGAAGTCTACGAAGACGAGTCCCAGTCGATCCTCTCGCGCAACGACAGCCCGGATCTCGGATTTCGCTGGAGCGTGAACCCGTATCGAGGATGTTTTCATGCGTGCAGTTATTGCTTTGCTCGGCCCACCCATGAGTACTTTGGCTTCGGAGCCGGCACCGACTTTGAGCGGAAAATTTTCGTCAAGCGCAACGCGCCGGCCCTCCTCGAGCAGGCGTTCCGCAAGCCCTCGTGGCGGGGCGAGCTGATTATGTTCTCCGGCGTGACCGACTGCTACCAGCCGCTGGAGGCCGCGTGGCGGCTGACGCACGGCTGTCTTGCGGTCTGCCTGGCGTACCGCAACCCCGCCGCCGTCATCACGAAGTCGCTGCTCATCCGGCGGGATGCCCCGCTGCTCGCCGCGCTGGCGCGCGAGGCGTCGGTCAGCGTTTCGCTCAGCATCCCGTTCCTCGATGAGGACATCACGCGGCGCCTGGAGCCGGGCGCGCCCACGGTCCGCCGGCGGTTTGAGACGATGGAGCTCCTGGCGGCCGCGGGGGTGCCCGTGGGCATCGGTGTGGCCCCGATCATCCCGGGCCTCAACGACGCCGATATTCCCGGCCTGCTCACGGAAGCCAGGCGGCGCGGCGCCTCCTTCGCGTTCCACACCATCCTTCGCCTGCCCGGCAGCGTCAAGGCGGTGTTCTTGCACCGCCTCAAGGACGAGCTGCCGCTACGGGCCGCGAAGATCGAGCGCCGCATCCGGGAGACGCGGGACGGCCGGCTCTACGACAGCCGCTTCGGCCGCCGCCATGAAGGGCAGGGGGTCTACTGGAAAACGGTGGAGCGCGCATGGGAGGTCTGGACGCGCCGGCTCGGGTTTGACCGGGATGAAGACACGGCCCCGGGGCCATCGACGTTCCGCCCTCCGCCGGCGCCGCAGCCGGAATTTTTCTTTTCGTAGGCGAAGGCGCTTGACAAGCGTGCGCGGAAGATTTATAGTGACACGCAAGGTGAGTACACGCCCGTGGTCAGGATCATACGCTCCATGAGTCGAGGCGGGAAGTGCTGAGCCACCCGTCGCTCAGGCGCGTCGCCCGCAGGGCTGGATCGTTTCCCTCGTCTGCTCTCTGCATTCCTCCGCACGGTCTTCGGCGCTCGTCCCATTCGACGTCAACCCCGCTCAGTCCCATCGGAGTTCTGCTTGTTGCTCTCAACCACGGGAGGTGCTCATGTGGCGTGGCCTGGCTCTGCTAGCCGCGTGTGTTCTGAGCGAGGCCATTGCTGCCCCGGCAGCCCTGGCCGAGTTGCCCACGGCCGAGGAAGTCGCCCAGCTCAAGGAAGAGTTGCGCCACATGCAGGACGCCATGCGGCAGATGCAGGCAGAACTGCAGACGCTCAAGGCGCAGCAGCAAACACCGGCCGCGCGCACCGCATTACCGGAGCCCGTGGCGGAGCGCGGAAGCCTCACCGAGCGAGTCGAGACGCTGGAGGAGAGCGTGAAAGCGTCCGAGGAAGGCCAGGACTCTTTGCTCAAGCGACTCGATGAGATGGTCGAGTTGGATGTCTATACCGCTTCAGTGTTTTCTAATCTCACAGATAAGGACGCGAAATTCGATGCGCTCCACGTGGAGCTGCTGGCCGATGCCCACCCAACCGATCGATTGCGAGGCTTTACGCAGATTCGGTTTTCACGGCTGGGGACGATTGAAGCTGGTGCCAAGCAAGGAGACATTGAGGTTCACCAGGCATGGCTGGAGTACGCTATCAACGACTATTTCAATCCTCGGCTGGGCGTCGTGCTCGTTCCTTTCGGGAAATACAACCAGGAGAACTTTGATCATGTGCAGGAGTTGACGCTTCGACCCGTCATGGCCCTCCGGGTTGTCCCGACCACGTGGGCGGAGCCCGGCTTCGGCTTCACTGGCCATGCCCCCCTCGGTGAGCAGCTCGGCGGCATAGGGCTAAAAGACTTTCTGCTTGACTACCAGCTCTTTCTCACCACCGGCCTGTCGGCTGACATTCGAGATCACCGAGGCTTGAGAGATGCGCGTGCAGAGTATGAGACCGACACCAACAACAATAAAGCCACGGTCGGGCGCCTGGGGATCAAGCCTATGCGAGACCTTGAGGTGGGTTTGAGCGGCTATTTAGGGGAGTACGATACCCTCGGCCACCACATCAACGGGTTCGATGTGGACAGCAAGCTCACCATTGGGCCGTTCGACCTGCTTGGGGAGTATGCGCTCTTTGACCTCCAGGAGGGTGGCTTCCGATTGGACAACTCGACGAGCCCCCCGTCGATCACCACGGCCATCGTGCCGGAGAGCCTCCGTGGAGGGTATCTGGAGGCCCACTACCGCTTTTGGTTTGACTTCCTGAACGACACCTTCCTAGGAAGGAAGTTTCAAAACCCGACGTTTACCGCAGCCCTGAGGTATGACCAGGTTCGAATCGATGACGACAGCGATGCTGGCTCTGGCCCAATTGTCCACCGCGGTTGGACGTTCGGGCTGAACTACCGTCCCATCCCCACCTGGGTCTTGAAGTTCGAATACATCGTGAATGATGAGAAGACCGAGGCGATTAATACGAGGGACGTTGATGACCGGGACGGATTTGTCATGTCAATGGCGGCGGCGTTTTAGTGCATGACCGTCCGTGCCCGGTGGCCCGTGCTGTTGGCGGCCGCCCTGCTGCTTGTTCCAACAGCAGCGTGGGCGGGATCGATCGCCGTGATTGTCAATAAATCCTCTTCGGTGGAGGCGATCTCCCTCGCCGAACTGAGGCGGATCTATCAGGGACAGAAAACCCGCTGGTCGGACGGGGCCACCATCATGGTGGTCAACCGCTCAGCGGCTTCCGCCATCCGGGCGGCCTTCTACCGCCTCGTCCACAACGCCGACCCTGAACAGGAGTTCTACCAGAAAGGCAGCCCGATCCCGTTCAAGACCATCACCCAGGAATCGGATATCGCCACCAGACGGCTGGTGTCCAGGATGCCGAACGCGATCGGGTACGTCGGCGCGGAGCAGGTGGATGACACGGTCAAAATCGTGGCGATTGACGGGGTGCGCCCCGCCCCAGATCTTCAGGACGCCGGCGTCTACCCGCTGCGGTGGTGAGAGTCCGCGCAGGTGGATCCTCCCACGCCATTCGTGACCACCGGCCGCCGTTCGGCGGCCGGTGCCGTTTTCGGCGCCCATCGCCGCGACTCGCAACCAGTTTACAGCGCTCCTCGCCCGGTGTTATACTAACGCCGCTCTCACCGACGGCAAGTCAGAGTCTGCCATGGCTGGACACTCCAAATGGGCGGGCATCAAGCACAAGAAAGCCATCGTGGATGCCCAACGCGGCAAGGTGTTCTCGAAGGTCATTCGGGAGCTCACCTCCGCGGCCCGGCTCGGCGGCGGCGATCCTGAAGCGAACCCGCGCCTGCGCCTCGCCGTCCAGAAGGCCCGCGAAGCCAACCTGACGAAAGACGCCCTCGAGAAAGCGATCAAGCGCGGCACCGGCGTGTTGCCCGGCACGACCTACGAGGAGATGGTGATCGAGGGCTACGGGCCGGGCGGGGTCGCGATCCTCGTCGAGCTCTTGACCGACAACAAGAACCGCACCAGCGCCGAGATCCGCAGCCTCTTCTCGAAGCACGCGGGCAACCTCGCCGGGGCCGGCAGCGTGTCGTGGCTGTTCCAGAAGAAGGGGCTCATCCTGCTGAGCGCGGCGGGGCTCGACCAGGACCGGCTCATGGAGGCGGTGCTGGAGGCGGGTGCTGAGGACCTGACGGTCGACGGCGAGCAAGCCACCGTCACCACACCGGTCCAGTCGTTTGAGGCGGTCAAGCTCTCACTGCAGCAGTCGGGCTTCGCGTGGGAGTCGGCGGAGCTGAGCCTGCTGCCCTCGTCCACCGTGCGGGTGGACGACCCGGCGAAAGCCCGGGCCCTGCTCTCGCTGCTCGATGCGCTGGAGGACCAGGAGGACAGCCAGCACGTGTACGCGAACTTCGACATCCCCGACGTCCTGCTCGCCGAACACAGCGCCTCCGCGTGAGCGATGATCATCATGGGCGTGGACCCGGGGTTGAACGCGACGGGCTACGGCCTCCTGGAGATCGGGAGTGGCCGCCTGCGCCTCGTCGCTGCCGGCGACATCCGGCCGCCGCGGCATGAGCCGCTTGAAGAGCGGCTTGGCATCATCCGGGACGCCCTCTCCGACCTCATCGTCCGCCACCATCCCGACACCGTCGTGCTGGAGAAGCTCTTCACCCACCACGCGCATGTGACGACCGCCGCCCTGATGGGCCACGCGCGGGGTGCAGCCTGCCTGGCGGCCCGCGACCACGGCCTGCCGCTCGCCGAGTACCCGCCGACCCAGGTGAAGAAATCGCTGACCGGCCGGGGCCATGCCACCAAGGACCAGGTGGCCCGCATGGTGGGCCAGCGGCTCGGCGTGCCGGGCGCGGACTGGAGCGCGGACGCCTCCGATGCGCTGGCGCTGGCCATCGTGCACGCCCACACCGCCTCGCAGAACCGGCGGCTGCCGGTGGGGGTGGTGCGGTGATTTCTCGGATCAGAGGCATCGTGCGCGAAATTGGCGACCACCGCCTATTGCTCGAGGTGCAGGGCATCTCCTACGAGGTGCTGATGCCCGCCTCGCTCCTGCGGACCGTGCCGGAGCGCACCGGCCCCGGCGGCGAGCTGGAGCTCGTCACGTTCCACTACCAGCAGCTCGAGGTGGGGCGTGGCATTCCGGTGCTGATCGGCTTCTTCAACGAAGTGGAGCGCGAGTTCTTCGTGCGCTTCATCTCCGTCTCCGGCGTCGGCCCGCGGGCAGCACTCAAGGCGCTCACCCAGCCGATCCCGCTCATCGCCCAGGCGATCGACCAGGGCGACCTGGCCATCCTGCGTTCGCTGCCCGGCATCGGGGAGCAGCGCGCGAAAGAAATCGTGGCCAAGCTGCAGGGCCGGGTCGGCAAGTACGGCCTGATCCAGGCCAAGGAAACCTCCACCGAAGCTCCAGCGGCCGGCGAGGCGACGCTCGAAGAGGAAGCGGTCGCGGTCCTCGTCCAGCTCGAATACAAGAAGAGCGAGGCCAAAGAGATGGTCCGCTCGGCGCTGAAGCGCAACCCCTCGATGAAATCCTCGGAAGAGCTCCTGAACGAAGTGTACCGCCAGCGGCGCCCCGCGATGGAGGCCGCCGCGTGAGCCCGCCGCCGCGCATGAAACCGGCCTCCGCCGCCGCGCTCCTCAAGCCGGGAAGCGGCGCGCCGCCCGTCACCTCGCCCGTGGAACCCCACCCCGCCATTCGGCGGGGTGGGGCGGAATCCCGCCCGCCACGGCTCAAGAGCGACGAGGCGGGCCGGGGAGCGAGTCCCGCCGTCGGCGGGACGAGTCGAGGGGCCGAGACCGACGACGACCAGGTGCTCAACCTCAGCCTCCGGCCCCAGCGGTTCGAGGAGTTCGTCGGCCAGGACCAGGTCGCGGAGAACCTGCGTGTCGCGATCCAGGCAGCCTCGCGGCGCAGCGAAGCGCTCGAGCACCTACTCCTCGCCGGGCCGCCGGGCCTGGGCAAGACCAGCCTCGCCCATATCGTCGCCCACGAGTTGGGCGCCAAGATCACCGCGACGAGCGGTCCCGCCATCGGCCGCGCCGGGGACCTCATCGGCATCCTCACCAACCTCGAGCAGGGCGACGTGCTCTTCATCGACGAAATCCACCGGCTC
>MHGT01000023.1 GCA_001805695.1 Omnitrophica WOR_2 bacterium RIFCSPHIGHO2_02_FULL_67_20
CGCGGCCCGGACCGAGACCCTGGCGACCCACACGGCCCCCCTCGAGGGCGGCGCCTCCGACACCACAACCGCCACCGTCACGACCTTCGACGCCCAGGGCCGGCCGACCGCCGCCGTCGAGACCCTGACCGCCAGCAGCGTCACCTCCTACGACGGGACCGCCCTGACCTTGACGAGCTCCACCGCGACGACAACCTCCACCTTCGGGGCCCTGACGGTCGGGGCCACCGCCGGCTGGGGCCTGACCGCCCTGGCCGTCGCCGGGACGACGGTCCTGACCGGGACCGACCTCTTCGGCGGGGCGGTCCGCCAGACCCGGACGACGACCGCGGTGACGGTGGCCGCCGGCCGCGTCAGCCGCCGCGAGGAGACCCTCCGCCAAGAAGCGTTCCCCAGCGAGGGGGGCCGGACCGACACCTTGACCCAAACCGTGACGGACTTTGATTCGAAAGGCCGGCCCGAACAGGTGATGGAAACCATCCTGGCTCAGTACACCCTGAACGTGGATGGCACGGAACTCGGCTGGGATGGTGCGGGCCGAGGCCGGCAAGGGAACTTCTCGGGTGGGGAGACGGTGTCTCGCTTTCAGAGAATCACGGTGACGCGGGCCGACGGGACGATGCGTGACGGGTGGGGGTTGTCTTCCGTGACCGGCGTCCGGGGCACCTCGATGTCGGGGACCGACTACCTGGGAGGCGGGGCGAGCCAGAGCCGCAGCGTCAGCGAGGTGGAAGTCCGCAACGGCCGCGTGTACCGGCGGGTCGAGTTCGTCGGGAGCAGCTCTAACCCGGTGGAGGGCGGTTCCAGCGGCTCGTCTAGTCGGACCACGACCTTCTTCGATGCCCAGGGCCGGCCGGAACGGGCCGAGGAAGTCTTGGTCAGCCAGGGCATCGTGAGCTATGACGGGACCGTCTTCGATTTGCGCGACACGCCGGATGCCCTGCGGCGAGATCCAAAGTATGGCGGGAGCCCGACAGCCCCGATCCCGGTGACCCAAGTGACGACCTCGACGTTCGGCCAACTGCAGGGGACTGCCCGAACAGGGTGGGGGCTGACGGGGATCTCGGCGGTGGGGCTTGCCTACCTGGTCGGGGACGACCTGTTTGGCGGCACGGTCATCCAGATCCGCAAGAGCCGGCCCAGCGGGGGCGGCGGATTCATGACCAGCCGCGAGGACATCGTGGAGGCGATCACCAAGCCGATTGAGGGGGGCGAGACCTACACGAAGACGTACAGCATCTCCAGCTTTACGCGCGGCTCGCTGACGCAAGCCATCGAATTCGTGCAGGCCCAGTATGTGCTCAGCTACGACGGGACCGAGCTGGGGGACAAAAATCCCCCGTTCGGCGGGTCGGCCAACTTCATGTCGAATGCCAAGACCATCTCCGACTACGGCTCGGCGACGGGCATCCGAACCGGCGCGGCGCTGAACAGCGTGACGGTGAGTGGCTCGACGACCCTGCGCGGCAAGGACCTGTTCGGCGGGGACGTGGTCCAGGTGCGGACGGTGGTCGAGAAGTCCGTGAAGGTGATCAACGGCCGGATCCGCGAACGGACCGAAACGCTCCAGGCGATGACGAAGCCGAGCGAGGGCGGGGCGACCGAGACCCGGACGCGTACCGTCTCGACGTTCGATGACCTCGGCCGTCCGCAGGAGACGACTGAGACGCTCGAATACCAGTACGTCCTCAGCTTCGACGGCACCGAACTGGGCGGCGCGGGGACGTTGTCGGATGGGACGACCGCGCGATTCGATTCCACGGCCAAGACCATCTCCCGGTTCGGCGAAATCACCGTCCAGCGCCCGAGCACCAATCCGTTCCAGCAAGGCCAGATCGTCTCCCGCACCGGCTGGGGGTTGAAGGAGCGCGTGAACCCGGCCAATCCGGCCGGGCCGAAGCTGGCCGCCATGGAGGTCTCGGGCCGCACGATCCTCCGCGGCAGCGACGTCTTCGACGGGGCGATCACCCAGACCCGGACGACGACCGCGACGCCGGTCGCCAACGGGCGCATCACGAGCCGGACCGAGACCCTTCGAGTCCAGACGACTGCTGCGGACACGTCCACCAGCGACACGACGACCCAGACGGTGACGACGTTCGATCCGGCCACCGGGAAGCCGACCCAGACCGAGGAGACCGTCACCGCCAGCACTGTGGACAGCTACGACGGGACCCACCTTGTCCTGACGAGTTCCGATGCGAAAACGCTCTCGGCCTTCGGGGCCCTGACTGTCGGCAGCAAAGCCGGCTGGGGCTTGACCGGAATCACCGCGAGCGGGAGCACGGTGTTGGCGGGGACGGATCTCTTCGGCGGAGCCATCGAGCAGACCCGGATTACCAAGGCCGTCAATGCGGCGAACGGCCGGGTCACCGATCGCCTGGAAATCCTCATGGTCAAGACCAACCCGATCGAAGGAGGCCACACCAACACGGTGACGCAGACCGCCACCTTCTTTGTGGACGGCCGGCCGGATCGCACGGAGGAAACCATAGATCGTCAATACGTCCTCAGCTACGACGGGACCGAGTTGGGGTGGACCGGGCAGGGGAGCAACCGGGTGTCCGGCACGTCCCTGAAGAAGTTCGACTCGACGGCGAAGACCACCTCGACGTTCGGAGAGATTCAGGAACTGGTCTTCGATCGTCCGGACCCGACCGCGCCAGGGGCCACGCTGACCATCACACCGTGGGGTCTCATCGGCATGACGGCCACCGGGGCCACCACCGTGGCCGGCACCGACCTCTTTGGGGGGCGCGTGACCCAGATCCGCGAGGTCGTGGCGGACTCGATCAAGGTGGCCCGGGGCCGTGTGACCGACCGCGCGGAGACCCTGCAGGTGAAGACCACGCCGATGGAGGGGGGCGAGAGCGATACGAAGACCCGTACCACCACGCAGTTCAATTCGCTCGGCCAGCCGGTCTCGGCCTGGGAAGAGACCGCCCATCAATATGTGCTCAGCTACGACGGGACCGAGCTGGGATGGAACGGCCGGGCGTTGAATGACCCGTTGCGCCGGGGCGCCGAGGCGAAGTTCACCACGGGGGCGAGAACCATTTCCCGGTTCGGCGACATCCTGCCGGTACCGGCGGCCACGCGGCAGCGCGGCCAGCCGGTCCGCAAGGGGTGGGGGTTGATCGCGATGGAGGTGTCGGGGTCTACGGGGTCTACGGTGTTAACCGGGGAAGACCTGTTTGGCGGCCTGGTCACCCAAACCCGACGGGCCATTCCGGTGGCGGAGCTCCCGAATGCCCTTCAGGTGGCCAACGGCCGCGTAGCCCAGCGCACCGAGGAATTGGTGGTGCATGCCGAGCCGATGGACGGCGGCGCCTCCGATACCACCACCAGGACCGTGACGACGTTCGATGCGCTCGGCCGGCCGACGCGGGCGACGGACACCGTGACGGCGCAGATCACCACCGGCTATGACGGCACCCGCCTGACGCTCGAAGGGCAGGGGATGGTGACCGTGTCCGGCTTCGGGCCGATCGCGGCGCTGGCGAAACCCCACCCGAGGCCGATCCCGGGGCAGTCGGCGACGTTCACGCCGTGGGGATTGACGAGCCAGACGGTGACCGGCACGACCACGCTGAGCGGCAACGACCTGTTCGATGGGAAGATCCGCCAGGTCCGCGAGGTCGTGGCGAATTCGATCGTGGTGGACAAAGGCCGGGTGACGAGCCGGGCCGAAACCCTGGCGACGACCACGAACCCGGTCGAGGGCGGAGAATCGGTTACTACAACCCAGACGACGACGACTTTCGACGAGTTCGGCCGGCCGACCGAGGCGACGGAAATCACGCTGGCCCAGCGGGTGGTCAGCTATGACGGTACGGCACTTGGGCTTGACGGCGCGCCGACCGCGAAGACCATCTCCCGGTTCGGCACGATCGCCGCGGTGGCGAATCCTCAGCCGGGCCAGCCGCGCCGTCAAGGGTGGGGCCTGGCGGCGCAGGGGAGCAAACCGGCGATGGAGGTGTCCGGGAGTGTGACCCTCCGTGGCACGGACGCCTTCGGCGGCGCCATCGCTCAGGTGCGGACCGCGGCGTCTCCGAAGGTGGATCCGATCACCGGCCGTCTGGCCGAGCGGACCGACCGCCTCGAAGTGACCGCCAACCCGATCGAGGGGGGCGAGACCTACACCAAGACCCAGACGGTCACCGCCTTCGACGAGTTCGGCCGGCCGAAGGAGACGACGGAAACTTTGCTGGCCCAATACACCATGAGCGCCGACGGCACCGAGCTGAAAAACTTCTTCTCGACTGTGAAGACCATCTCCCGCTTCGGCCCGATTGCCGAGGCGCCCGCTCCCCGCGAGCCGGGCCAGCCGATCCGCAAAGGGTGGGGATTGACGGCGATGGAGGTGTCGGGCTTTACCACCTTGGAAGGGAGCGACCTCTTTGGGGGATTTGTGCGGCAGACAACCACACCCCTGCGCGTGGATATGGGGCTTGGGCGGATCAGCCGGCGGGATGAGGAGGCGCGGGTGGAGAGCGCGGGGGTGGACGGCTCAGCCCAGCACCAGGCGACGGAAACCCACACGTTCTTCAGCGCGCTCGGCCGGTCATCGGGGGCGGTGACGACCCTGCGCAAGGCTGATTACGAAGTGATCGGCGCGGATGGCAGCCGCACGACGCTGTTGGATGATTACACGACGACGGTCCTGTACGGTTTCGACACGGCCAAGCCGTTGCCCGGGGTGACGCCAGTCCAGCACGCGTGGCTGGCGCTGGAGCAGAAGGAAGGGCGGGTCGCGATCCCTGGGGTGATCCAGACTGCGTCCGCCGCCGCCTCCACGGCACAGCGTTTTCGCACGGAGGATGCATTTGGGGCGACCACGGACCTGGATCTGGCCACGACGGCGTATCAGCGATCCTCGGCGGGGCGGTTCTCGCCGTTGAGCCAGCACACGACGAGCGTCACCACGATTGGCGGCGTCACCCTGCAGACCCAGGAATACACGACGACGTTCGAATACACCTACACCGCCGCCGGCCAAATTAAGACCCTCGTCACGACGCTCCAGCAGGAGGGGTACGAAGTCACCGGGTTCGACGGGAGCGTGACCACGCTGGACGCGGATTACGTCACGACGACGACCTACGGCCTGCTGACGGCGGCGGGGGGCCGGACCGGCTGGGCGGCGATGAGCCAGTCGGAGGCGGCGCCGCAGAAGACCCGGATGGAAGACCTGTTCGGCACCGTCACGACGAACGAGGTCACCACGACCTATCGCCGGTTGGACAACGGGCGGTTCGGCCCGGAGGTCCAGGACACCGCCTCGAAGACCACCTCCCCCGATGGCACCGTGCAGTTCCAACGGACGACCACGACCTCCGCATACGTCACGGCCGCTGCGCAGAACCGGGCCGCCGGCAAGCTCCCGGGCCGCCTGCTGGAGACGACGACGGTGCTCCACAAGACCGACCCCTCGGAAGACCCGCTGAACCCGAAGAGTTTCCGCATCATCGGGGCGGACGGGGCGGTGACAACGCTCGACCATGACGTGACGACCACGGTCCGGTACGGATTGAAAGAGGATGCCCCGACGGTTGCCGTGGCGCCGTTCTCCGGCGGCACGATTGGCGTGCGTAAGGGCCAGGGCGGGCCGTCCCTGCCGCCGACCCCCGTTAGAACGACGGATGTCAGCCGCACCACCCGCGTGGAGCCGGCCACCAAGCCCTGGGTGGCGAAATCGCAGGCTGCGGGCGTGCAGGAGACCACGATCGTCGATCTCTTCGGGTCGGAGACCCGCAACCAGACCTCGACGACATTCACCCAGATCCGCGGCCGGTTCGTGCCGACGCATCAGCTGACCAACACCTGGACGACGATGGTGGACGGCACTCGGCAGAATCAGGCCTCGGAGACCGACACGACCTACACCCCGGAGGGGTTGCCGGCGGCGGCCACGACCACCCTGTTGAAAAATATCTATAACGTGACGGGGCCCGATGGGGCCACGACGACGCTGGATCACGACTACGTTACCGTCGTGACATACGGCATCGTGACGGGCATTGACGGGCGCCAGGGGTGGGCGGCGGCGACCCAGCGGGAGTTGGCCGCTCAACAGACGACGACCGTGGATCTGTTCCACACGACCACCAAGAATTCCGTGACGGTTCGCGATGCCGTGCTGGGCGACCACTTCTACACCCGGTTGGACATCGGCCGGTTCGCTCCCACGGCCCAGGACACCACGGCCGACATCACGATGGCGGACGGCACGGTCCAGCACCAGGAAACGACTACGGCGTTCAGCTACTGGAAGACCGGGGAAGGAAATCTCACCCTCGGCCAACTGCCCGGGCGGTTGAAAGAAGTCACCACCACCCTGAAGGCCCGGGATGCCCGAAACCAGCCCGTCTACAAAGTGACGAGCTACGATGGCACGACGACGACCCTGCGCGAGAATTACGTGACGACCACGCGGTACGGGGAGGACAACACGCACTTCGGTCCCTCCGTCGTGACGTGGGAACTGCCGTGGTTGGCGGTGGCGCAGACCGAACAGGCCCCGCAGAAGGTCCGCACGGAGGATCTGTTCCAGACGGTGACTACCAGCGAGACCGCCACGACCTTCGTGTGGTTAGAGGCCGGGCGCTTCGCCGCCGAGCGGGCGACGACCACCGCCGACACCACCTCGGTGGACGGCGCCACCCAGCATCAAACGACCGACACGCTGTCGGACTACTGGACTGCTAAGAAGATTGAGGCGGCCCGTCAGCGCGCCGAACCCGGCGCAGCCCAGGCGAAACCCGGCTTGCTGAGAACCGTCACAGCCATCCTGCGCGCGACCGGGAACGATCCCGACCGCCCGCGCTACCGCATCGTCGGGTTTGACGGGGCGGTCACGACGCTGGATGTGGATTACGCCACCGTCATCACGTATGGTCCCGACCGGCGCTTGGTGAATCCGCAGACGGGGGGGCCGGCCTGGCTGGCCCAGCGGCAGGACGAGGAAGTTAATCAGGTCGGCCAGCGGAGCGCCCAGCGGACCACGACCCGCGACCTGTTCCAGGCGGAGACCTCCACCACCACGAATACGGATTTTGTGCGCCTGGAGGCCACCGGCCGGTTCGCGGCGTCGAACCAGGGGACGACCGCCATCACGACGTCGGCGGACGGCACCCGCCAAGTCCAGGGGACGGTGACGGAGTTCCAGTATGGCCAGACGGCCGGCCAGCATGACTACGGGCGATTGACGAAGACGGTCGCCACGCTGACGATCCTGGATATCGTCGGCTACGACGGGGCCCACACGGTCCAGACCACGGCACCGGTCACG
>MHGT01000024.1:0-1278 GCA_001805695.1 Omnitrophica WOR_2 bacterium RIFCSPHIGHO2_02_FULL_67_20
TGGCGCGCCGGATCTCCTCCGGCAGATCGACCTGCTTGATCTCCACCGCCGAGACCTTGACCCCCCACGGATCGGTCTGCTTGTCGATCAGCGTCTGCAGCTTGAGATTGAGCGTCTCGCGGTGCGCGAGCAGCTCGTCCAGCTCGACCTGGCCCAGGACGCTGCGCAGGGTGGTCTGCGCCATCTGGGAGCTGGCGAAGAGATAATCCTCGACCTCCACGATCGCCTTGTTCGGCTCCATCACCCGGAAGTAGATGACCGCGTTCACCTTAATTGACACGTTATCCTTCGTGATGACGTCCTGCGGCGGCACGTCGAGGGTGATCGTCCGCAGGCTGATGCGGATGAGCCGGTCGATGGGGAAGAGGATGAGCGTCAGGCCCGGCCCCAGCGGCTGCGCCAGCATGCGGCCCAGGCGGAAGACGACCCCGCGTTCGTACTCGTTGAGGATCTTGATGCAGTTGATGAGCCAGAACACTCCCAGGATGAGCGGGAGCGAGAACCAACTGAAGATGAGTGGCATGAGTCCCTCCGGTTACCCGTTGTGCGTGGGCCGCTTCGCGCGGCGCCCCGCGTTCGCCTTCCGAGCCGCCGACGGAGCCGGCTCCCCCTTTCGGTCCACCAAGAGGTGCAGCCCATCGACGCGGATCACGCGGACTTTCTCTCCCTGCGGGAGGGGCCGCGTGGCGGTCGCGTTCCAGAGCTCGCCGTGGACAAACACCGTCCCCTCCGGACCGAGGTCCGTCGACGCGACCCCGACTTCGCCGAGCAGCCCCGCCGCGCCCGTCGCCGCCGGCCTGGCCTGGGCGCTCAGCGCCCGCTGGACGACGAAAAGGATGATCGCGGCCAGCGTCCCCACCGCGGGCAGGACCACGTGCAGCGAGACCCTGAAGTTCGGGTCGGGCGACTCGAAGAGCATGAGGCTGCCCAGCGTCAGCGAGACGACCCCGCCGACCGCCAGCAGGCCGTAGCTCGCGACCTTGATCTCCGCGATGAGCAGGATGAGCCCCAGCAGGATGAGCGACACGGCGGCGTAGCTGACCGGCAGCGTCTGGAAGGCGTACAGGGCCAGGAGGAGGCAGATGAGGCCGGCGATCCCCGGGAAGCCGATGCCCGGGTGGGTGAATTCGAAGATGAGCCCCAGCGTCCCCAGCATCATCAGGAGGTAGGCGATGTTCGGGTTGGTGATGGCCGCGAGGAAGTCCTGGCGCCGCGACATCGGCAGGCGGACCGGCTCGGCGCCCTTCGTGCGCAGCTCGACCTTCACCCCCGCCACCT
>MHGT01000024.1:1332-6351 GCA_001805695.1 Omnitrophica WOR_2 bacterium RIFCSPHIGHO2_02_FULL_67_20
GGTCGACGAGCCCCACGTCGAGCGCCTCCTTTTCCGTGACGGACACACTCTCCGCGACCAGCTTCGTCGTCCACTCGGCGTTGCGCCCGCGGGACTTGGCGATCGTCACGGCCCAGGCAACAGTGTCGTTGATGATCTTGTCGGACATCGGGTCGGTCTCGGATTCCTCGACGATCTCCTCCTCGACCGTGCCGGGCTTGCCGGAGCCCGTCTTCCGCTCGCCGTCCTCCCGGGCGTGCGTGACGCGCTTGACGAGCCGCCGCACCGGTCCGCCGCCGCCGTCCATGCTGACGGGGTGGGCGGCGCCGATGTTGGTCGACGGCGCCATGGCCGCGACGTGGGCGGCCAGCGTGATGAAGGCCCCGGCCGAGCCGGCCCGCGAGCCCGCGGGTGCGACGTAGACGGCGATGGGGACCTTGGCGTTCATCATCCGCTTGACGATGGCCCGGGTGGATTCGAGGAGGCCGCCGGGGGTGTCGAGGAGGATGACGAGGCAGACGGCTCCGTCGGACTCGGAGCGCTCGATCGCCTCGGTGATGTACCGCTGGGTCACCGGGCTGACGATCTTGTTGTCCAGCTCGATGACGTTGGCCGTGGCGGCTTCAAGGTCGTTTGCGGGAGCGATGGCCACGAACGGCAGCGCGACCAGTAAGCAGGTCAACCAGTGGTGGTGTCTCATCTCATGAGGAGAAAAGTTGGTGGAGCAGACGGGGATCGAACCCGTGACCTCCACAATGCCATTGTGGCGCTCTCCCAGCTGAGCTACTGCCCCGTCGTCAGAAAGGGCGCCTTACGATAACACGGGCGTCGGGGAGTGTCAATTGAACTGGCCCCTCCGTCGTGCTAAAATAAATGTTCTCATGCGGTTAGGCGTCCACGTCCCCATCGCCGGCGGCCTCTTGGAGGCGGTCGAGCGGGCCAAGCGGCTCGGCTGCACCACGATGCAGATCTTCAGCCATAGCCCGCGGGGCGGCACACCACCCGCCCTTGATCCCGAGCTCGTGGAGCGCTTTGACGCGGCACGCCGCGCGGCGGGCCTTGAGCCGCTGGCGGTCCACGGCCCCTACATCATCAACCTCGCGTCTCCGGAGGCGGCCATGTGGCGGCGGTCGGCGGCGCTCTACCGGGATGAGTATGCCCGCGCCTCGCTGCTGAAGGCGCAGTACCTCGTCACCCACGTCGGCAGCCACCGGGGCGACGGCGAAGCGGCGGGCCTGGCGCGCGTGGCCCGCGCCATCACGCAGGCGCTCGCGGGGACGAGTTCCGACACGATGGCGCTCCTGGAGAACACCGCAGGCTCGGGCCAGGGGTTGGGCTACCGGTTCGAGCAGCTGGCCGCCATCCGGAACGCGGTGGCGGCGCGCGAGCGGGTCGGCATCTGTCTCGACACCGCCCACCTCTTTGCGGCCGGCTACCCGATCCACACGCCGGATGGGTTGGAGCGGACGGTGGACGAATTCGACCGGGCCGTCGGGCTGGAACACTTGAAGCTCATCCATCTCAACGATTCCAAAGTGCCGTTCGAGTCCCGCGTGGACCGCCACTGGCACATCGGGCAGGGGCACATCGGCTCCGCGGCGTTCCGGCGCATCGTCACCCACCGGCGCCTGAAGGACGTGCCCTTCATCCTGGAGACCCCGAAGAGCGGGGACGCGGAGGACCGGCGCAACCTGGCGACGGTGCGGCGCCTCGCCCGGCCTGCCCGATCCCGGCCGGGCTCGGCATCAATACCCGTCCGCCATCGCGGACGGGTATTGGCTGGCCGCGCCTCGACACACACGCGCGCATGAACGAGCCGTTGGCGATCGACATCCAAGCGACACCGAACCCCAACGCCGCCAAGTTCACGCTCAACCGCGTCGTGGCGGCGCAGGGCACGACGTACAGAGACCGCGCTGCCGCTCAGCCGGAGTGGGCGAAGCGGCTGCTCGGCATCGCCGGTGTGACGCAGGTGTTTGCGCTGAACGCTTTCATCACGGTGAGCAAGGCCCCGGACGGAGACTGGAACACCATCGCCCCGCAGGTCGAGCGGGTGCTGCACGAAGCGTTTGGATAACGGATTACGCAGATTTTGAAGAGCGATTACGCAGATGGCGCGCGAGGCGCCTTATCGGCGTAATCCACAAGTAACTTGAGGAGGGCGTGATGGAACCACGGATTGGATCCGCGCTCAGCGCAGGATTTCGGGCGGCCAACCGGAGCTGGGCGGGCATCGGCTTCTTCGGCGGGACGATGCTGCTCGTGATGGTCGTCAGTCTCTTCGCCATCGCTGCCACCAATCCGCCGGCTCTTCGGCCTGCCGGGGAGGAGCCTGCGGCCCTTCCCGCGCCGGCGGTGCCGGCACCCGCCGCGCCCGCGGTCGAGCCGTCGGTTTCGCCCGCGGCGCCGGCCCCGGCTCCCGACAGCGCGCCGCCGGCTGCCGCCAGCGACGTGAACCTCTTCAACCAACTGGAGACCGCCTCCCAGCCTCCGGCGATTCCGGCAGACACCGCTCCGCCGCCGGCCGATGAACACGACCGTGCCGTCCGCGCGTGGCTCGGGCGGGTCTGGCCGCTCGCGCTGTTCATCGTGCTCGTGATGCTCGCCGTGAACGTATGGTTGAGCGGGGGGCAGATCGGCTATCTCGCGGCGCGGATCAACGGCCAGCCGGCCCCGCTGGCCCTCTTCTGGCAGGAAGGGGCGCGCGCGTTCGGCCGGCTGCTCGGCGCTTGGGCGCTGATGATGGGCTCGGGGATAGCCGTCCTCCTCGTCCTGGCGCTCGCGTCGGCGCTCCTGGCTCCCTTGCCGGAAGGCGTGCGGCGCGTCCTCGGGTGGCTCGTGTTGCTGGCGCTGGGGGCCGCCGGGGCGTGGCTCTTGGTACGGCTGTCCTTTTGGTTCATCGCGGTGGTGGTGGACCGCGTGGGACCGGTGGCGGGATTGAAAACGAGCTGGCGCGCGACGAAGGGCCGGTGGCTCAAGACGGCCGGCCTGGGGCTGCTCATCGGGCTGATCTCCGTCGGCGTGTCGCTGGCCTTCGGCCTGGTGGAGGGCCTGGGCAACCTCATCGGCGGCGCCGCGGCGGTCGTGCTCGGAGTGGGGGCTAATCTCACCGGGCTGGTGGCCAGCCTGTACATCGGGTTCGCCGCGCTGGCCGCGTACATCCGGTTCTACCAGGACGTGAAGGGCCAGGGGGCCGCGTCGTCTGTGTAATCCGCGCGCGTGGAGGGAGGCGGCGCGATGGCGTCTGAGTTGCCGGGAATCGGGGGAGAGGAGCGCCGCCGCAGCGTCCGGTTGCGGACGCGCCTGACGACGGTCTTCAAGAGCCTGACCACCGGCCGGGTCCAGCGCGCGCTGACGAAGGACGTGAGCGGCCATGGGGCGTGCCTCGTGACGGACGACCTGCTGGAGGTCGGGACCCCGCTCGAGGTGGAGATTAAGCTGCCGGACCATCCAACACCGGTGACGTGCCTCGCTGAGGTGGCCTGGAGCACCTTCCGGGTCGATGCGCAGGGTCCTGGCAAGCCGAAGGCGGAAACCGGCATCAAATTCCTCAGCATCGACCCCAAGGAACACGCCCGCATCATGCAGTACGCGCGGTTCAACGCGCTTCCTCCGAGCGGCCCCGGATAAGGCTGCAACGACCTGATGTGATTGCGCAGATTTCGAAACGATTTCGCAGATACCACATCTATCGGCGAAATCACGCCAAAATCTGCGGAATCACCTTGCTTTCGAGGGCTTGTTAATGTCCGAGCGATATCCCTTCCACGACATTGAGCCAAAATGGCAGCGGCGCTGGGAGTCCCAGCGCGCCTTCCGCGCCGCCGACGGCGGAAGCCAGCCCAAATACTACGTCCTCGACATGTTTCCGTATCCCTCGGGGGCCGGGCTGCACGTCGGCCACCCGGAGGGCTATACCGCGACGGACATCGTCGCCCGCTACAAGCGGATGCGCGGCTTCAACGTCCTGCACCCGATGGGCTGGGACGCCTTCGGCCTCCCCGCCGAGCAGTACGCCATCGAGACCGGCACCCACCCCGCCGTCACGACGCGCAAGAACATCGAGACCTTCAAGCGTCAAATCGGGCGGCTGGGCTTCTCCTACGATTGGGACCGCGAACTCGACACGACCGACCCCGCCTACGTGCGGTGGACGCAGTGGATCTTCCTCAAGCTCTACGAGCGCGGCCTGGCCTACCTGGCCGCCGCACCCGTCTGGTGGTGCCCGTCCTGCGGCACCGTCCTCGCCAACGAGGAGGTGGTGGACGGCAGATGCGAGCGCAAGAATCATCCGGTCGAGCGCCGGCCGATGCGCCAGTGGATGCTGAAGATCACCGCATACGCCGAGCAGCTGCTCGCGGACCTCGACGGCCTCGACTGGCCCCCCCACATCAAGGACATGCAGCGCCATTGGATCGGGAAGAGCGAGGGGGCTGAGGTTCTCTTTGAGGTACGGACGACTGCGCAACGCGGGAACGTCAGTACCTTTCCGGGATCAGGTACGAAAGCAGCGATCCCCGTTTTTACGACCAGGCCCGACACTCTGTTTGGTGCAACCTATCTTGTGTTATCGCCAGAACATGTACTTGTATCTGAAATTACTACCGAGGAGCACCGTTCGGCAGTAGAGGCCTACCGTCGAGATGCAGCTCGCCGTAGTGATATGGAACGCACAGAGCTTTCGAAAGAGAAAACCGGAGTTTTCACCGGTGCCTTTGCAGTGAACCCAGTGAACAATGAAGAAATTCCTATTTGGATTGCTGACTATGTGCTGGCGAGCTACGGCACCGGGGCCATCATGGCGGTACCAGCACACGATCAGCGGGATTTCGAATTTGCCAAGAAATACCACTTGCCAATCCGTTCCGTGATTGTTCCCGAAGGTGAGCGTTTGTTCGAGCCGCCGGAAGCCGCATTTACTGAACCGGGTCGCATGCACGACTCCGGACCGTTCACCGGCCTGGCGAGCGAGGCTGCGGCGCACAGGATCGTCGAGTGGCTCGAGGGCCGCGGAACGGGGAAGGCGGCGGTGAACTACAA
>MHGT01000024.1:6389-6482 GCA_001805695.1 Omnitrophica WOR_2 bacterium RIFCSPHIGHO2_02_FULL_67_20
GCGAGCCGATTCCCATTGTCCACTGTGCGGCGTGCGGCACGGTGCCGCTGCCAGAATCCGCGCTGCCGCTGCTTCTACCGGAGATGGAGGATT
>MHGT01000024.1:6504-13404 GCA_001805695.1 Omnitrophica WOR_2 bacterium RIFCSPHIGHO2_02_FULL_67_20
GCTACCTCGACCCGAAGAACGACCGGCAGGCGTGGGACCCGGCGAAAGAGCGTTACTGGATGCCGGTGGACCTCTACATCGGCGGGGCGGAGCACGCGGTGCTCCACCTCCTCTACGCCCGCTTCTGGCACAAGGTGCTCCACGACCTCAAGCTCGCCTCCGCGCCCGAGCCGTTCCTGAGGCTCGTCAACCAGGGGCTGATCCTGGGCGAGGACGGCGAGAAGATGTCGAAGTCGCGCGGCAACGTCGTCAATCCCGACGACGTGATCGAGGCCCACGGCGCCGACGCCTTCCGCTGCTACGAGATGTTCCTCGGCCCGCTCGAGGCGGTCAAGCCGTGGAGCACCCGGAGCATCGACGGGATCGACCGGTTCCTCAACCGCGTGTGGCGGCTTGGAGAGGTCGTTCAGGGTTCGGGGTTGGGGGTTCAGGGGAAGACGAATGCACCCTCGGGCCCAACGGTCAGGAAATTGCACGAGACGATCAAACGCGTTACCGAGGATATAGAAACGCTTCGGCTCAATACGGCGATTGCGGCCATGATGGAGCTGGTGAACGCCATGTATGAGACGCTTGACGTGAGCCCACCCCGAACCCCGAACCCCCCCGGCCCGACCCGACGTGCCGGGGCGGGCGAACCCCGAACCAGCCTGCACGCTGCTTTCAAGACGCTCGTATTGCTGCTCGCGCCCTTCGCGCCCCACCTCTGCGAAGAGCTCTGGGAACGGCTCGGCCACCGCGAGAGCCTGGCCCATGCGGCCTGGCCGGCGTTCGACCCGGCGGCGCTGGCCGCCTCGGAGATCCAGATGGTCGTGCAGGTCAACGGCAAGGTTCGCGCGCGCCTGACCGTGCCGGCCGAGGCCACCGAGGACGAGCTCCGGCGCTCGGCGCTGGCCGACCCGCAGGTGAGCAAGTTCGTGGACGGCCAGCCGATCAAACAATTTATCGTCGTGCCGAAGCGGCTCGTGAACATCGTGGTGTGAATGATGCCGCTCTCCGACCCCGATGCGTTCGAGGCAGCTGAGATGGACCGGCTCTCGGCGCAGGAGCGGGTGACGCTCGTCGTGCTCGGCGCGCTGGCGCTGACGGCGCTCGGCGTCCTGGCCTGGCAGCGGCGCCCAGTCGCATTGGTGGTGAGCGCCGTCCCGAGCGACGTCGAGGGACGGCAGCGGCCCGCCCTCCTGATGGCCGGGGCGCCCGTTCCGACGGTGACGGCCGCTCCGCCGCAGGCAGGATGGGACGGCGCCCTGGAGGCCGCCCGAGGAGTTGACGTCAATGCCGCGGATGTAGCAGAATTAGAGCGCCTTCCCGGAGTGGGGCCGGCCCTTGCTGCGCGGATCGTGGAGGAGCGGGAGTGTTGCGGCCCCTTCCACTCGGCGGAGGACTTGACTCGCGTACGCGGCATCGGACCCAAGACACGTGAGCGCTTGGAACCGTACGTAACCGTGGAGTGACAAAGTGGCCCAGTGGCGAAGTGGCCGAAAGGCCAAACGGGCGTTTTGGTACGACCGCTCACCTTGCCACTTAGCCACCCCGCCACTTAGCCACTAACGATGGGCAATCTTGGGCTCTCGGAACTGGTCGTGATCTTCATTGTCGCGCTGCTCGTTATCGGGCCGAAGCGGCTGCCCGAAGTGGCGCGAGGGCTCGGCGAGGCGTTCCGCAGCTTTCAAGACGCCCTCAAAGGCTCAACAAAAAAGGGCGATAGATGACTAGCAGGACGCAAGATGCAGGATCCAAGACCGAGAATTCAACAGCGTGTCACGTCTTGCATCCTGCATCCTGAATGACGCGTACGTTCACGCTTGGACTCTCCGCTGGCCCCGCCTTCCCGCTTGACCTCGAGCACAGCCTCAACGACTCCCAGCGCGCCGCGGTGACGTGCACTGATGGCCCCAAGCTCGTCATCGCCGGGGCCGGGTCCGGCAAGACCAGGACGATCACCTACCGCGTGGCCTATCTCATCAGCCGCGGCGTCCATCCCGCCCAGCTCCTCCTGGCGACGTTCACGAACAAGGCCGCCCGCGAGATGCTCAGCCGCGTCGAAGCGCTGACGGGCCGCGAGGCGGCGGGCATCTGGGGCGGCACGTTCCACGCCATCGGCAACCGGTTCCTGCGCCAGCACAGCGAGCTGGCCGGCCTGCGCGCCAACTACTCCATCCTCGACGACGAGGACCAGCGCGACCTGATCAAGGTGTGCGTGACGGACGCGCACGTCAAGGTGGAGGAGAAGCGCTTCCCGGCACCCGCCCTCCTCCAGGATTTCATCAGCATGGCCTTCAACACCCAGCGGAGCCTCTCGGCGGTCATCGAGGAGCGCGCCCCCCACTTCGCGATGTGGATGCCGGAGGTGGAGCGCATCGCCGCGCGGTATGAAGCGAAAAAGCGCGCGGCGAACGCGCTCGACTACGACGACCTCCTCCGCTTCTGGCTGCGCCTCGTCGAGGACCACCCCGAGTTCGCCGCGCGCCTCGGCCGCCAGTTCCGCCACCTGCTGGTGGACGAATACCAGGACACCAACCTGGTGCAGGCGCGCATCGTCGAGCGGATCGGCGAGCACAACGGCCGCAACCTCATGGTGGTCGGCGACGATGCGCAGAGTATTTTTGCGTTCCGCGGCGCGCACTACGACAACATCCTCCGCTTCCCGGAGCGCAACCCCGGCACCGAAATCTTCAAGCTGGAGGTCAACTACCGCTCGACGCCGGAGATCCTGGAGTTCACGAACGCCAGCATCTCCTGCAACAGCCGCCAGCACCGCAAAACGCTCACCGCCCACCGGGGGCGGGGGAGCCTGCCAGTCGTCCTGCCGGTCAACGACGCCTTCCAGGAGGCGGCCTTCGTGGCGGAGCGCATCCTGCAGCTGCGCGATGAGGGTGTGGCGCTCTCCGAGATCGCGGTGCTCTACCGCGCGCACGCCCATTCCTCCCTCCTCCAGGCGGAGCTCATCAAGCGGAACATCCCCTACGATGTGCGCTCCGGGGTGCGCTTCTTCGAGCAGGCGCACGTCAAGGACGTCGTCGCCTTCCTGAAGATCCTCGACAATCCCCTCGATGAGATCGCGTGGCGTCGGCTGTGGCTGATGCTGCCGAAAGTGGGCGGCGTCACCGCCGCACGGCTCTGGGAGGCGCTCGCCCAGGCCGCCGATCCGCTGGACGCGGTCCTCGGCTCCCCGGTGCTCGAGCGGCTGTCTATGAGCGCGCGGCCCGCGTTTCTCCGGTTCCAGAAGGACCTGCGCGCCCTGCGCGCGCTGCTCGACCGTCCCCCGGCCGAGCTCATCCGCGCGGTGCCGGAGACCGCCTACGGGGACTACCTGCGCGCGAAGTATGACGCGTTCCAGGCGCGCCTCGAGGATCTGGAGCAGCTCGCCGTCTTCGCGCGGCCCTACCGGACGCTGCGCAGCCTCCTCTCGGAGCTCATCCTGCTCGGAGAGGTGTACGGGCGCGCCACCGCGGCGGCGGACGGCGACACGGAGCGGCTCATCCTCAGCTCCGTCCACCAGGCGAAGGGGCTGGAGTGGAAAGTCGTCTTCATCATCCGGATGTGCGAGGGCGCGTTCCCGTCGGAGATGGCGCTGCGCGAGGAGGACGGCGAGGACGAGGAGCGGCGCATCTTCTACGTCGCCGCCACGCGGGCGAAGGACGAGCTCTATCTCACCCACCCGCTGATGGACTTAAGCCCCCGGGGCAATGGCGGCATGCTCCTGGGGCCCTCGCGGTTCCTGCGCGAGATCCGCTTCACGCTTTACGAGCAGGGCGAGATTGACCTGGCGGCCCGCCCGGCGTGGGAGGACGGGTAGCATGGAAGAGCAGCGGGCATTCGTGCGGCTACCGGCGCCGGTGGAGACGACCTACACCGTCCTGCCCGACGGCCGGCCCCAGCGGACGCTGACGAAGGATCTCGGAGCGGGGGGGGCGCGCCTCGTCATGGAGAAGCCGCTGGCACCGGGCGCCCATGTGCAGATGGCGTTCACGCTGCCGGGGCGCGAGCAGCCGGCCAACGCCATCGCCGAAGTGGTATGGAGCAGGGACGTCGAGCTCGTCGGCCGGACCGGCCAGCGGCGGAGCGCCGAAGTCGGCATCCGGACCAT
Source organism: Omnitrophica WOR_2 bacterium RIFCSPHIGHO2_02_FULL_67_20 (assembly GCA_001805695.1). Lineage (GTDB taxonomy): Bacteria > Omnitrophota > Gorgyraeia > Aquiviventales > Aquiviventaceae > 2-02-FULL-67-20. Next base: position 10,595 of record MHGT01000024.1, read on the forward strand.
CGAGATCGCCCCGCAGGATCACGCCGCACTCGCCCAGTTTGTCGCCGACGGCCTCCGGTCCGGCTGAGCTTGGGGTCAGACCCCAAGCGGAGCAGTGGCGAAGTTTTGAGCGTGGGGTCTGACCCCACCAGTTGACGCGCAGGAGAGAGACGCTCTCTTCTGCGTTTTTTTATTCGTGATTTCACTGATGAGAAAAGCGGATTACGCCGATGACCGTCTGCCGATGACAGCGAGATGAAGGCGCCTCTCGTTTCCGTGGCATCTGAGTTCTCCCGGGGGTTGCCCAAGGGAACCCGCTCGGGCAGTCCTCACTGATGCATGTCATAGAATATTCGTATCGCCTCTGCTTACATGGTTCTCATTCATGAAGAGCTTCCTCATCCGGATACCGCTATTCCGAGCAATTTCCCCAACCCGCTTGGACGCACTCGAGACGAGCGCAGAGTTACGACGTTTTCGCAAGGGCGAGATTCTCTTCAAGGAAGGCCTGCCTGCCGAGTCGGTGTGGTTGATTCAGCGAGGCTGGGTCTACCTCGTGAAACGCACTCCTCAAGGAACCCCGGTGACGATCTTCACGGTCACCCCGGAAGAGGTCTTATGCGGTTTCTCGGCGGTCGTCGGTCAGAGCGCCTACTACGCGTCGGCTGTTGCGGCCACTGACACCACGGCCGTTCGCGTGCCCCACGCAGACTTCGCGCGGCTCCTCCGCGATCAACCCGGCTTTGCCGAAGAGGTGCTGGCCATCTACCACACCCGTATGCGCCACCTGGCGGAGGCGATCAGCCTGGCCCAGGCCCCGGTAGAGCAGCGCTTGGCGTATGCGCTGCTGCGCTTGCGAGCTACGTTCGGCAAGACCGTCCCCATCACGCATCATGAGCTCTCCCACATGGCGGGCACCCGGTGGGAGACGTCTATTCGCATCCTCTCGGCCATGAAGCGCAAAGGCTGGATCATCTCGTCGCGCGGGAAGATGACGCTTCTCCTTCCCCGGAAACTCCGAGCGTTGCTCGACGCCCACCCGGCCGGCTGACTGAGCCGTGTGTCTGTGCTCCGGGAAAAATTCTCACCATGACGTGCGTCATATACACCTCTAACCGGATGCTGTAGGATTTGCCTCGCAGATGCCACAAGGATCCAGACCGGCCGCTGTTCAAGATCGGATTGACCGGCTGAAAGCCATCCGGAGGCGATTAGGCTGGTCGGAAGAGGTCTGCGCCTACCACCTCGGCGTCACGTATTCCACGCTCAATCGGTGGGAGCGGGGAGAGTCGCTGCCGAAGAGCCGGCTCGTCCTCACGGCGATTGACCACTTTATCGCCAAGCATCGGAAGGAAGCGCTTGAGAGGGGGTGAAGGGGATGTTTGGGAACATCGGCTTTCCAGAGTTACTGGTGATTTTGCTCATCGTATTGCTGCTGTTCGGCGCGAAGCGATTACCGGATATTGCACGGGGGCTCGGCAAGTCGCTCCACGAGTTCAAGAAGGGCCTCAAAGAGATCGAGACCGACGCCGACGATGTTAAGAAGTCTTAGAGCGACAGCGGCGATCCTTATCGGTGTTGTCACGGTGCTCCCATTCTTGAGCCTCGGTTGTACGGGGCAAGTCCCGAAGGCCGTTTCAACGGTCAAACCGGGCCTGACCCCAACGTTGTTCGAAACGGGGCGGCGGCTCTACGAGGAACAGTGCGCCTCGTGTCACGGACTCCACGGTGCAGGCGATGGGCCAGCCGCTGACCTCCTCTATCCAAAGCCGCGCGACTTCACGCAGAACGAGTTCCGACTCGTCTCGACAAACAGCATGCAGGCCACCGATGAGGACCTCTTCCTCACGATCACACGCGGCATGCCCGGCTCCGCCATGCCCTCCTGGGAGACCATGACCCCCGAACAGCGCTGGGCGTTGGTGTATTACGTCCGCCACCTCACGGGTGTGAGCGAACCCATCGATGCAGCCTCGATCATCCAAGTCCCTCCAGAGACGCCGAAGACTCCCGACGCCGTTGCGCGGGGCCGCGAGATCTTCACGCAGGCCTGCGCGTCATGTCACGGGCCGCTGGGAAAAGGCGACGGCCATCAAACCATGCATGTGGATAACCTGGGGTATCCCATCAAGCCGCGCGACCTCACTGCCGGGATCTTCAAGGGCTCATCGGAGAGCAGCGACCTGTACTACCGGATTGTGGCTGGCCTTCCCGGCAGCCCCATGCCAAGCTACGCCGGGGTCTATACCGACGAGCAGCTTTGGGACCTGATCCATTATGTCCAGTCGCTCGTCCCGCCGGGCGTAGAGGAGCGCGTGCGCCTGCGCCATCAGACCGTCCAAGCGCGCCGGGTGCGCGGCGAGATTTCGAGCGATCCTTCGGCGGAGATCTGGAACACCGTGCAGCCGGTCTCTGTCGCGCTGACGCCGCTTTGGTGGCGCGATGATCGCATCGCGGATGTTGAGGTGAAAGCGCTGCACAACGGCAAGGCGCTGGCTATTCATCTGGCATGGAAGGATCAGACGCTCGACCGGTCCACCCTCACCCCACAGGCGTTTTCAGACGGGGTGGCGGTCCAACTCTCCTCAGCGCAGGATCCGCCGTTCTTTGGCATGGGGGGTGCCGAAGGTGCCGTGCACCTGTGGCATTGGAAGGCCTCTTGGCAAGAGGACGTCGCAGCGTGGCGCGATGTGGAAACAGCCTATCCCAACGCCGCGGTGGACTGGTATGAGGCTCAACGGACCTACCAGCGAGGCGAGCCGTTTGAAGTGAGCGACGCGAAGACGACCGAGCAGGATCCCACCTTCATGTCTGGCTGGGGAGCAGGCAAT
>MHGT01000024.1:13423-13973 GCA_001805695.1 Omnitrophica WOR_2 bacterium RIFCSPHIGHO2_02_FULL_67_20
ATCCCACCTTCATGTCTGGCTGGGGAGCAGGCAATCCGCTGTCGAACCCGCACCGGACGTCGGCTGGGGAGGAGGCTATGGCGAAAGGATTGGGTACGCTGACGTCACGGCCGCCAGCGGCTCAACGAGTCCAAGCTCATGGGGTCTGGCGCGAGGGCCGGTGGCAGGTCGTCCTTCGCCGGACGCTTTCCACGAAGGCAGAAGGCGATCTCACGCTGCGATCTGGGCAGCGGGTGAGCGTGGCGTTCGCCGTCTTCGATGGCCATGCCGGTGATCGCAATGGTCAGAAAAACGTGTCGATTTGGCATGTCCTGAACGTGGAGCGCTAGTCATGTATGTGACGCGGCGTCAATTCTTGAAGCTCTCAGGGGCTGCCGGGGTCGGGTTGTATCTGGCCTCACGGGAGTTGTCGCTCTGGGCGCTTGAGCCGGTGACGGAGGTGGATAACCCCTTGGCGTATTATCCGTCTCGGGACTGGGAGAAGCTGTATCGCGACCAGTACAGGTATGACAGCACCTTCTCCTGGGTGTGCTCGCCCAATGACACGCAC
>MHGT01000025.1:0-940 GCA_001805695.1 Omnitrophica WOR_2 bacterium RIFCSPHIGHO2_02_FULL_67_20
AGCTTGGGCTGAACGTCCAGATCAACTCGAAATTCTGCGCGGATCTCTCCCTCCTGGAGATCGGGGACAATGCCGTGATCGGCGGTCATGCCACGGTGATCGCGCACTCACTCGAGTCTCGCGGGCTCATCCTGAAGCGCGTGCGCATCGGCCGCAATGCCATCATTGGTCTGAACGCGATCGTCCTGCCCGGGGCGGACATCGGCGATCGCGCCGTCATCGGCGCGGGCGCATGTGTCCCCAAAAACACGAACGTTCCGCCTGGCATGGTCTACCTCGGTCCTACGTCGACTAAGAGTCCGCCCGCCTGAGGAAGGAAGGTGCCAGGCACCGGGGCCGCGTCCCCACCGGACGCGGCATTCCGCACGCACCCTGATGGTGCATGCTTCAGGGACAGGCGTTTGACATGCACATAGCCCCGCCTCGCTGATCTGGGCGGGCCCCGGCCTGCTTCGGCCGAAGGCCGGGGCGGGCACATTTGGAACGCCTCTTCGGTGTTCTCTTCCGCTGATGGATCGCTTACCGCAAACAGTTTCCACCCCTGATGGGGTGAGCGTCTCGCTGGATCTTTACCGGAAGAAGGATCACACAGCGGCCGTCGTCATCTGTCCAGGGTTTTTCCAGAGCAAGGACACTGCGACGTTTCAACGATTGAGCCGAGCCTTAGCCGGTGCGTACGATGTGTTGGCAATGGACTTCCGGGGACACGGGCGGTCAAGCGGCTTGTACACGTTCTCAGCAAAAGAAGGAGCGGATCTTGAAGCGGTGCTGGAATGGGCCGGGGCGCGGTACACGAACGCGGGCGTGCTGGGTTTCTCGATGGGCGCCGCGATCGCCATCAATACGCTCGCCCGTTCGCGTGGGAAGGTCCAGAGTCTAGCCGCGGTGAGCGGTCCGTCATCATTCGAGCAGGTTGAGTTCAAGTGGTGGACGCCAGAGG
>MHGT01000025.1:958-2552 GCA_001805695.1 Omnitrophica WOR_2 bacterium RIFCSPHIGHO2_02_FULL_67_20
ATGGGCTGGAACCCGGAGCCGGGTGCCGGCCGGGCAGCGTGTGGCTGAAGAAGGAGCGGCCGCTTGATCACATCGCGCGACTGTCCCCGATGCCGGTGCTGTTTGTGCATGGCACCCGGGACGCGATCGTCGGGGTTGAGCACAGCCGCCGGCTGTACGCCGCCGCGTCGGAGCCGAAGCGGCTGGAGATCATCGAAGGCGGCAGCCACGCCGAGGCGCTCTTCCGAGACGACCCGGAGGGTTTTCTGCGAGTGGTCAGCGAGTGGCTGTCCGCCACGCTTCCACCAGGCGGTACTTAATTTGAGGGTGATTACGCCGATTGTGGTCCGATTACGCCGATAGAACGTTCTATCGGCGAAATCATTTCACAATCTGCGAAATCACGCCAGATCAAGACACCACCTACCTGGGCGCCTAGAGCCGCGCGTGGGGATAATGGATGGGCGTTCGGGGGGGCGGGGGAGGGCTGAGTCGGCTCATGAACGTGAGGAACTGCAGATAAGTCTTGACGTCGACCGTGGTCGCTCGTCGCCTTGAGCGCTCTGCGAGCCACTGAAACTCCTCCCGCACCTTGGCCGAGTCGGCCGCCTCTCTCATCCCTTCAAGATTGATCTTCCCGTCCATATCGAGCCCGCAGGGACTTCGCGTCCTGCTCCAATTCAAAGAGGTTGTAGTAGAGTTGAATCCGATCCCAGTCTAGCTGATGACCATGCTGTGACGCAAGGGTTTCAATGTCGGCGATCTCTTGGGCCCGTCGAGCAGGATTGTTCGCGATGGCCTGGACCTTAAGTCCGATGATGTCTTCAGGCTGAAGGACGCGAATGGAGTTGGTCCCAGGGAATGGGATCGTCCGAGCCCGCGCCAGCATTTCGAGCGCGTAGGGTCGAAAGGCGTGAATGACGTCAATGGAGCCCCATGGACGTACAGGGTGGTAATATTGCGACACATTCTCAAGCAAGACATCGCGCTGATAGCCGAGACGCGTCAACAGGTCGTGCAGTTTCCCAAGATCGTCGCGATGAACAAGGAAGTCCACGTCCATCGTCGCCCTGGGGCTTCCCAACAGGCCGAGGGCGAACCCCCCGATGACACCATAGTGAATTCCCTCGTCGTTCAGTCGTTGAACGAGTGCCGGGATGACCTGCTCGAAATCCATGGAATCACTATACGCCGCTTACGTAGATTGCTGCAAGTGTTGGAGATGGCTGAGGGGCCATGTGGCGACGGCGCTCGACACACCGGGATCGGACGGTGGGGCGCCGTACCGCTTGCGCTCGATTGTGCTGAACAGGCTATAGGCGCACGGGACGACGAACAGCGTCAGGATGGTCGAGAACGTGACGCCGCCGATGACGGCGATGGCCATCGGGACGCGCGCTTCGGCGCCCGGGCCGATGGCCAGCGCGGGCGGCACGGCCGCGGCGATGGTGGCAATCGACGTCATCAAGATGGGCCGCAGCCGCGTCGGACACGCTTCCATCAGCGCCCGATGGACAGGCGCACCCTGCTCGCGCCACTGATTCGTGAAGTCCACGAGGAGGATGGAGTTCTTCTTGACGATGCCCATGAGCAGGATGATGCCGATGAAGCTGTA
>MHGT01000025.1:2587-10170 GCA_001805695.1 Omnitrophica WOR_2 bacterium RIFCSPHIGHO2_02_FULL_67_20
TCTTCTTGACGATGCCCATGAGCAGGATGATGCCGATGAAGCTGTAGATGTTCATCGACTGCCGCCCGAGCCACAGGCCGAGGAAGGCACCCGACACGCTGAAGGGGAGCGCCAGGAGGATGGCGGCGGGGTGGAGGTAGCTGTTGTACTGGGAGGCGAGGATCATGTAGGACACCAGGATGCCCAGTATGAGCGCGAAGAGGAGGCTCTGGAACGACTCCTTGAACGTCTCGGTGCTGCCGCCGAAGACCACGCGGTACCCCTCCGGCACGGCCTCCTTGACGAGCCGCTGGACCTCCTCGATGGCCGCCGCCTGGGATTGGCCGGGTGCCACGTTGGCGAACAGGCCGATCGCCCGCTCCCGGTTCTTGCGGGTGATCGTCAGGAGTGCTGGCTTCTCGGTGATCGTCACGACGTCTTTGAGCTGCACCAGCTCCCCGTGGTTGTTCCAGACCCAGAGCTGGTCGATGTCCCCCGCCTGCGCGCGCTGGCCGGGGATGAGGCGCACCCGGACGTCGTAGCGCCGCCCGCCCCGCGTGTACTTGGCGACCCGCTGGCCGCCGATCATCGCATTGATCGTCTGCCCGATGGTCTCGATGCTCACGCCCCGCTCAGCCGCCTTCTGCCGGTCAGGCCGTACCCGCACTTCCGGCACGCCGGTCAGGTAGTCGGTATCCACGTCCACCATGAGGTCGCTCTGCGCCATCCGCTGCTTCACTGTCTGGGAGACCTCGGCCAGCTGGTCCCAGTCCGGGCCGCGCACGGAGAGCTCAATCGGAAAGCCTCGCTGGGCTGAGAAGCCGGAGAGGGATAGGTCCTGCACGTACGCCTTGACGTCCGGGATCGCATTGAGCTCCTTGCGGAAGAGCGACATCAGCTGCTGCTGCGTCAGCGGCTTCTTGTTGGGCGGCACGACGGGCCGCTTGCGCGGCTGATGAAACGTGATGAAGAGCACCCCGGTGTTGACCTCGCCGCCGCCGAAGCCCCCGATGGCCCCGAAGTACCGCTTCACCTCCGGCCGGCTCATCGCGAAGGCTTCCGCCCGCTTGAATTTCTCATCGGTGGACTCAATCGAGGAGCCGACCGGCGTCTGCAGCCGCACGAGGAACAGGCTTTGGTCCTGCGGCGGCACGAACTCTTTGCGCAGGAGCGGCAGCACGGCGAGCGAGGCGGCGAAGAGGATCAACGACCCGATGACCACGAGCCACCGGCGGCCGAGCGACCAGCCCAGCAGCGCATGGTACCGGCCGGCCATCCACTGGAAGCCCGCCTCCACCGCTTTGCCGAGCCGGCTGCGCCGCTCGCCGACGGTGAGGAACTGGGAGCACCGCATCGGGGCGAGTGTCAGCGCCTCCAGCAGCGAGAGGGCGACGGCGACGGAGATGGTCACGCCGAACTCGAAGAAGAACTTGCCGACGATGCCCGTCATGAACGCGACGGGGAGGAAAATGGCGATGATCGCCAAGGTCGAGGCCAGCGCCGCGAAGGTGATCTGCCGCGCCCCCGCACGGGCCGCCTCGACCCGATTCAGCCCCTGCTCGCGGAAGCGCACGATGTTCTCCAGCACCATGATGGCGTCGTCCACCACGATGCCGATGGCCAGCGAGAGCCCCAGCAGGGTAAAGGTGTTGAGCGTGAAGCCGAAGAAGTAGAGGCAGATGAACGAGCCCACGATGGAGGTCGGGATCGCCATCAGAATGTTGAGCGTCGCACTCCACGAGCCGAGGAACAGCCAGCACACGAGCGAGGTCAGGAGGGCCGAGAGGAGGAGCGTGAACGTCAGCTCGTTGATGGAGTCTTCCACGAACCGCGTTCGGTTGAAGTTGACGCCGATCTCGATGCCGGGCGGCAGCTGCTTCTTGACCTCCTCCATCCGCGCCAGGATGCCATGGGCCACGGCCACCTCGTTGGAGCCCCGCTGCTTCTTGATGCCCAGCCCGACGGCGGTCTGCCCGTTGATGCGGGAGAGGCGCCGGACGTCGGCCAGGCCGTCCTCGATGGCGGCGACATCCTTGAGGTAGATTGGTTTATAGACCGGCGCGCCGGCGCGCGTCGTGATGATGATGTTGCCGAACTCTTCCACTGTCGAGGCCTCGCCCATGGCGCGGACATTCAGCTCCTGCGCGCCCGTTTCAATCCGGCCGGCCGGGACTTCGACATGCTCGCGCTGGATCGCCCGGATGATGTCGTCGACGGTCAGCTGCTGCCCTTGCAGCTTCTCCCCGTCCAACCAGACCCGCAGATTGCGCTCCAAGAATCCGCCAAGGATGATCTCGCCCACCCCGCTCACGGTCTGGAACTGGTCCTTGAGGCGGTCCTGGACGAACTCCATGAGGTCTCGCTTGGAGACGTTGCCGGAGACGCCGAGCCACATGATGGGCTGGTCCTGGGGGTTGACCTTGAGGACGACGGGCGGGTCCAGCTCCTTCGGCAGGCGCAGCTGAGCCTGCGCGATCTTCGTCTGCACCTCCTGCACTGCCACGTCGATGTCCCGGTCGAGGTTGAACTCGATGCTGACGGTGGCCTGGCTCTGGCGAACCGAGGAGGAGATCTCCCGGACGCCCTGGATGCTGGTGATGGCGTCCTCCACGATGTCCACGACGTCGGTCTCCATGACCTCGGGGGCGGCCCCTTCGAGCGTGAGGTGCACGGAGACGACCGGGAAGTCCACGTCCGGCATCTGGCTCACGCCCATCCGGTGGAAGCTGATGCCGCCGAAGATGATGAGGCCGGCCATCAGCATCCAGGCGAAGACGGGGTTTTTGATCGAGAGGTCTGAGAGCGTCATGGCAGGGTCACGTCTCCGGTGGCGGCCCGCAGCTGCTCGTAGAGCCGCTTGACCTCGTAGAGGGACTCGATGGCGTCCCGCCGGGAGTCCTGGAGCGTTGCCAGCGCCTGCAGGACGTCGAGGTTGTTGACCAGGCTGTGGCGGTAGTCCTCGCTCTGGAGCCGGTAGTTCTCCTCCGCCGCTTCCAGGGCCCGCTGGAGCGCCGCGCGGCGCGTCAGCTCCGCCTGCAGCTTCGCGCAGGTGTCGCGGACGTCCAGCACCGCTTCGCGCTGGGTGCGTTCGAAAGTCAGCTTCATCTCGCGTTCATGCGCCCGCGCTTCTCTGACAGCGCCGAGGTTTTTGCCGCCTTCGAACAGGGGCATCTCCACCGTCAGCGTCGCATCCCAGGTGACGTCCTTGGCGTTGCCAACGCGCTCGACGTAGTAGTTGCCCTCCGCGTCCACCGTCGGCCAGAAACCCGCCTGCGCGATGCGGACTTCCTTCTGGGCCGCGCGCCAGGCCTCCTCCGCGGCGCGCACGTCAGGGCGAACAGCGCCCTTGGAGACGTAGTCTTCCTCCGGCGCGAGGGCGAGCACCGTCTGGTCCGGGTCGGCGAGCGGGCCGATCTGCGGCAGGCCCGTCAGGAACTCGAGCAGATGGGCCGCCGTCGTTTCCTGGCTGCGCACCAGCTCCATCTCCGCCTCCACGCGCCGCAGCTGCACCTCGGCGCTGGCGACCTCGCTCGCGCGCGAGCGCCCCAGCCGCTCGCGCTCCTTGAGCTCCTCGAGGCGTGTGCGCAGCGCCTGGCGGGTCGCGTCGAGCGCGGTCAGGTCCTGCCGCTGCTCGATCAACAGGTAGAAGGCGTCGGCGACATCCACCAACAGCGCGTGCTGGGCCCGCGCCTTGAGGTACTGCCGCGCTCGCCGCTCGGCGCGCGAGCCGGCCATCGCCGCGAACTCCTTGAAGCCGGAGAAGAGCGGCTGGGTGAAGGTGAAGCGCCGCTCCGGGGTATGGCGCAGCGTAAAGGCGGATCCGCCGCTGCCGTCCTGCCGCTTGTCGGAGGAGACGAACGACACGCTCGGCAGGGCGCCGCTCAGCGCCTGAATGAACCGGCCCTCGCTTGCCGTGATGAGCTCCTGCTGGATGGCGAGCGTCTCGCTCCGCTTCAGGGCGAACGCGAAGCACTCCATCAGCGTCAGCGGCAGGTCCGCGGAGGAAGATGCGGCCGAGGCCGCCGGCGAGAGGAGCGTCAGCCCGAGGAGGCAGGCCAGCGCGGGGTGAGCGATGCGGCGCATCTGCGGCTCACGCGCCGTCGGCCTGCAGCCGTTCGCGGATCTTCGTGATGACGCCATGGAACGCCTCGAGCTCATCCGGCTCCAGGGAGCGGAGGGCTTCCTCCCACCGCTGGCGGACGACCGTTTCGAAGTCGCGGAAGAAGAGCTCGGCCTTCGGAGCCAGCTCCACGATGATCTGCCGCCGGTCCTCCGGCAGGGCCAGGCGCCGGACATAGCCGGCGCGGACCAGGCGGTCGATGATGCCGCTGACCGTCGGCATGCTGACGTGCAGCGCGCGGGCGAGCGCGCCCATCGTGCACCGGGTGCAGGCGCGGATGGCGTTGAGCACCAGGAACTGCGTCTGGGTGACGCCGCGCTTGACGAAGAAGTCCAGCTGGGTGCCCCGCATGATGTAGGGAATGAGCCGGGCGACGGCCAGGCTGACGTCCTTGCGGGTCAGGGGAGTACGCCGTATTTTATTCACAATAGCTAAATGTTAGCCTATACGAATTAATTTGTCAAGCCCCCGGCAACCCCGAACCCCCCGCAGCTTTATCCGCTCGCTGTGATGGCGTACAATAGCGCCCATGGCGTCCTCGAATCGCGCGTTGCTTGCCGCCTTGGAGCGGGAAGTGCGCAGATGCCGCGCTCTCGCCTTGCGGTACTTCCACGCGCCGTCGCTGCGCGTCTCGCGCAAGGCCGACCGCTCGCCGGTGACCGACGCCGACCGCGCGATTGAAGAGCGGCTGCGCGCCGTGCTGAGCCGCCTCGCCCCCGGCGAGACGATCGTGGGAGAGGAGTTCGGCCGGACGGGGCGCGACACCGCCGGCTTCTGGACGGTCGATCCCATCGACGGCACGCGGGCCTTCTCGCGCGGCCTGCCCTCGTGGGGCATCATGGTGGGGCGCGTCGAGCGCGGGCGCGCGACGCTGGGCCTCTGCGACTTCCCGGCGCTGGGTATCACGATGGCCGCCGCAACCGGCGTGCCGGCCCGCGAGCGCGGCCGAGGCGGTGCGCGCCGCTTCCGTCCGCCGCGTCCGGTCCGCTCGCTGGAGGACGCGGTGATCTTCCACGGGGGCGCGCGCTGGTGGACGGCGACGCGCTGGGCGCGCGGGTTCAGGCGCCTCGTGGAGGGCTGTTTCCTCGAGCGCGCCTACGGCGACTGCTACGGCTACCTCTGGGCGCTGCGCGGCTGCGCGGACGCGGTCCTCGACTACGGTGTTGCGCCCTGGGACATGGTGCCGCTGGCCGCCCTGGCCGCGGGGAGCGGCCGGCTCCTGGCCGACTGCGCGGGCCACCCGAGCTTTTCGGGTCCAGATACGGTGATGGGCCATCCGCAGTTCGTCCGCCGGATCGTCACGATCCTGAATTCCCGATGAGCGTCTTCCAGTTTCCTGACGGCTTCCTCTGGGGCGCGGCCACGTCCGCCCACCAGGTGGAAGGGAACAACGTCCACAGCGACTGGTGGGCATGGGAGCAGGCGGGGCGCGTCAAGGACCGCTCGGGTCCGGCCTGCGACCACTACCGCCGCTTCGAGCAGGATTTCGACCTCGCCGCGTCGCTCGGGCACAGCGCCCACCGGTTCTCCGTCGAGTGGGCCCGCCTGGAACCGGCCGAAGGCCAGTGGGACGACGAGGCGCTGGCCCACTACGCGGCGGTCGTGCGCGCCCTGCGCAAGCGCCGCCTCGAGCCGATCGTCACCCTCCACCATTTTACCAACCCCCAGTGGTTCCTCGCCAAGGGCGGCTGGACCGTGCCCGGCTCGGTGGAGGCCTTCGCGCGCTACGTCCGCCGGGTGGCGGCGGCGCTCGGCGATCAGGTCCGGTACTGGGTGACCATCAACGAGCCGATCATCTACGCCCGGATGCACTATCTCCAGGGGCTTGGCCCGCCCGGCGCGAAGGACTTGAGCCAGGCCATTCGCGTCCTCGAACATCTCATCCGCGGCCATGCCGCCGGCTACCATGTGCTGCACGCCGCGCGGCGCATGGAATGGCCCAGGCCTGAGGTCAGCATCGCGCACCACCTGCCGGTCTTCCGGCCATGCCGCCGCTGGTCCCCGTTCGATCAATGGATCACCCGCCGCACCGACCAGATCTTCAGCGTGGCTTTCCTCGAGGCGCTTACCGACGGACGATGGGAGGTGCCGGGGATCGGCGCCCGGAGGATTCCGGAGGCGCGCAATACGCTCGACTACCTGGGCGTGAACTACTACGGCCGCCAGTTCATCCGGTGGGTGCCGGTGCCCGGCCTGTGGCCCGGCGTGCCCTGCGATCTGGGTCATCATCCGCGCGAGGTGCCTGAGCGGACGTCCATGGGATGGGACGTGCACCCCGAGTCGTTCTTCGAGGCACTCCGCCGGCTCGGCCGGACGGGGCAGCCGATCCTCGTGACCGAAAACGGGACCTCCATGACGGACGACGCGCGGCGGTGGAGCTACCTGTGGCGCCACATCGCGGCGATGGGACGCGCGGTCCAGGCGGGCGCCAATGTCATCGGCTACTGCTGCTGGTCGCTGCTCGATAACTTCGAGTGGGCCGACGGGTACGGCCCGCGCTTCGGCATTGTGGAGATGGACTACGCCACACAGGAGCGCCGCCCGCGCGAGAGCGCCCGGCAGTACGCCGAAGTCTGCCGCACCAACCGTGTGATGACGGAATAACGCCATGTTCGTGTAACGTTTAACGTGGAACGGAAAGACGTCGGATAGCGCTTTCCCTGCGCACGTCACACGTTGCACGTTACACGACGCTAGCGATGCTCGTGCGATGAAAGCTCTCGTCCTGGGCGCGACGGGCCACATCGGGGCGCACGTCGTCCGCGCCCTCCTCGCTGACGGCCACCAGGTCCGCGCCGCCTACCGCAGCCCCCAATTCCTCCATGTCCTCGACGGCCTGCCGGTGGAGCGCGTCCGGGTCGATCTCGAATCGCTCGATGGGTTGCCCGAAGCGCTAGCCGGCTGCCCCTGGGTGTTCCATGCCGCGGGCTACTACCCCACCACCCGCGAGCGGTACCACGAGGCGGTTGGGCGCGCGGTCGGCACGACGCGGCGCATCCTCGAGGCGTTCCGGCGCTCCGCGCCGGAGCGTGTCGTCTTCACCAGCAGTGCGTCGACCATCCGGCGCGTGGCCGGCCGGTTGGCCACGGAGCAGGACGCCGAGCCGTGGCCGCTCACCGAGCGGCGTTCGCTCTACGCCACGGCCAAAATTGCGATGGAGCACGAGGCGTCGCGCGCCGCCGGCGAGGGCCTGCCGGTGGTCATCGTCAATCCCAGCGTGTGCATCGGCGAGTACGACGCGCATTGCTTCTCCGGCCGCGCCGTGCTGCTCTTCGCCAGGGGCCGCCTGCCGTTCTACATCGAGTACACGCTGAATGCGGTGTACACCGGTGACGTCGGGGTGGGGCACGTCCGCGCCGCGCAGCGTGGCCGGCTCGGCGAGCGGTATCTGCTCGCGGGATCCAACGTCGCGCTCAAGGACTTCGCCGCGCTCGTCGCGCGCGCGGCCGGGGTCCCGCCGCCGCGCTGGCGCGTGCCCTACCGG
>MHGT01000025.1:10183-23035 GCA_001805695.1 Omnitrophica WOR_2 bacterium RIFCSPHIGHO2_02_FULL_67_20
GCTCGCGCGCGCCTCCGGCACGGAGCCGCTGCTGCCGCGGAGCGCTGTTCAATCGTCGCGCCAGGGTTCCGGACTCGATGCCGCCAAGGCGAAGACGGAGCTCGGCCTGCCGCAGACGCCGCTCGAAGAGGCGATCCGCCGCGCGCTCGCCTGGTTCAACGCGCACGACTTGCCCACGCCGCGGTGAAGCGGCTATACTGTTGAGCAGTGACCCTATGGATCTCGCACAGATTGTTGATCGGCACGGCCTCGTCCTCTCCCTTCCGCTCGTCTTCGTCGGCGGTCTGCTGCTCAATCTGACCCCGTGCGTCTTCCCGATGATTCCGGTCACGCTGTCCTTTTTCAGCAGCCAAGCTGTCGGGCCGGGAGGCCGGGGGCGGACCATCTGGCTGGCCTGCTGCTACGTGCTGGGGCTGGCACTGACCTACGCGGTGCTCGGTTTTGTCGCGGCGCGAACCGGCGCCCTCTTCGGCTCGTGGCTCCAACAGCCCATCGTCTTGTTCGTCCTGGCTGCGGCCGTCGTCGGCTTGGCCCTGAGCATGTTCGGCGTGTACGAGCTGCGAATCCCGCAGGCGATCGTTGGCCGCCTGGGTACCGCGTCTGCCGGGGCATGGGGGGCCTGCGTGATGGGTGGCTTGGTCGGCGTGGTCGCCGCACCGTGCGTCGGCCCGTTTCTCGCCGGTCTGCTCCTCGTGGTGAGTCGGCTGCAGAACCCGGCCGCAGGCTTTCTCCTCTTCTTATGTCTGGGACTCGGGATGGGTGCCCCCTATGTGGCGCTCAGCCTTGCGGCGGACCGGATCCGTCGGCTGCCGAAGGCCGGCCCGTGGCTCTCGTGGGTCAAACAGGCGCTGGGCATGGTTCTGCTGGGAGTCGCACTCTTCCTTCTCGCCCCTGCGCTGCCGTCGCGCGTCACCGCTGCGCTCGCGGCCGTCCTGCTGGCCGGCGCAGGCGTCTTTCTGGGGTGGCTGGCCTCCTCGGCTGGGCAGGCCCGCGCCTTCATCGCATTCCGCCGGACGATCGGCGTCGTCCTGCTCATCGCTGCTGTCTTCCTCGTAGTACCACGCCAGCCGGCGGGTCCGACGGTCGCGTGGGTGCCGTACAGCGAGGCCGCCCTGGAGCGCGCACAGCGCGAGCAGCGGCCGATCCTCATCGACGTGTACGCGGACTGGTGTTTGCCCTGCGTGGAGATGGACCACACGACGTTCCGGAACCCCGAGGTGGTGCGCGCGCTCGCCCAGGTGGCGACGCTGCGGCTGGACGCGACGCGGGGCGTGTCGGAGGATGGGGAGCGGCTCCTGGAGCGGCACCGGGTGTTCGGGGCGCCGACGGTGCTCTTCATCGACCGCACCGGCCGCGAGCGGACGGCACTGCGCCTGATGGGGTTTGTGACGCCGGACGAGTTCCTGGAGCGGCTGCGGCATCTGCAATGACCGCGGTCGAAAAGAAACTTGGCGCTGGCAACCCGAAACCGACTTTGTTAGACTAAGGGCGTGTCTCAAAACCATCAGGATGATTCCGCAGCGGGAACGGGGGAGGTGGAGGATGTGGGCCAGTCGTGTGGTGATGCTCGTCGCCGCAGCGTCGCTGCTTGGCGGATGCGCCGGTCTCCGGACCCGCCAGGAGCTGTCGCGGCTGCAGTCGCAACTCGGTTTCTTGGATGAACGGGTCACCCAGCTTGAGCGCACGACGGTGGCGAACACCGGACTCTCCAGCGAGCCGCTCGCCGGTCCCGCTCCTGATGCCGGCGTGACGTTCGGCGAAACCAAGCCGCGCGCCTCAGGCGGCAAACGGTCGGGCGGGAGTGCCGTGTCGGCCTCCCTGAAGCCGAGCACGCGCGAGATCCAGCAGGCGCTGAAGAACGCCGGCTTCTATCAGGGCAACGTCGACGGCCACACCGGCCCGATGACCCGGGAGGCCGTCAAGGAGTTCCAGCGCGTCCACGGCCTGACCGACGACGGGGTCGTCGGGAGGCAGACGTGGGCGAAGCTCAAGGCCTACGTCACCCTCTCCTCCGACGGCGGGGAAGCGACCGCCGCGGAGGTCCTCAAGTAGCCCCTGCGCATACTCACCTCGCCCGGGATGCGCCGGGCCTGCGACCGAGGCGGGCATCCCGCCGAAGGCGGGGTCGCCGAGGAAGTCCCGGAGCCGCAGGCGGAGGGGCGATCGATGCGCGCGCTTCCTCATCCCGTTCCACGGGGCGGTTTCCGGAATTCCCTCCGCTGCGTCATTCTGGCGTGCGGCCTGCTCGTCTTGGCGTCCGGCTGCTCCAGCCGGCGCGTGACCGTGCCGCTCATGCCGCCTCTGATTCCGCAGGCGATGCCCGCCGTCTTGTGGGAGGAGCGTTTCGAGGAGATCAACCCCAATCGATGGCAGACGGTGGAAGTGCGCCGCCGCACCGATTACTCGGCGGCACAGCTCGACGGCCGAGCGTGTCTGCGGGCGTACAGCCGAAACGGCGCGTCGATTCTGCTCGCCCGGCTGTCCTTCAATCCTGAGGCATTTGAGTGGTTCTCCTGGGACTGGCGCGTCGACCGGTTCGTGCAGGGGGAAGCGCAAGAGCGCAAGACTGGCTCGGACGCCTCGGCGCGGGTGTACGTCTACTTTGACGTGGGCGGACTGCCGTGGCAGAAGCGCAACATCGACTACGTCTGGTCGGCGTCTCTGCCGGCCGGCGCCGTCCTCGAGAGCGCGTTTTCATCGGAATCGAAAATCATCGTCGTCGAGAGCAGTGCCTCCGCGTCAGGCCAGTGGCGGACCGTCGAGCGCAACCTCAAGGCGGACTATGAGCGGTGCTTCGGCAAGGGGCCGCTGCCCCGCGCCATCGCCATCGGCATCATGACGGACACGGACAACACCGACGGGGAGGCGCTCGCCTACTTCGACGACCTGCGCGTGAGCCGCCGGAGGCTCCACGCCGCCGCGGCCGGGGAACGCCGCTGATGCCGCCCGCGGAGGCCGCCCCGGCCGGACAGATTGAGTCGCTCGGCCCGCACGCCCAGCGGGTGCGCGCCGCCGTCGACCGGCTCGCCGGCGAGCGGTTCCTCGAGCGATGCTGGCGCAAGGACGCCGGCCTCTGGACGCAGGATGCGGCCGAACAGCGCGACATCCGTCAGCGCCTCGGATGGCTCACCATCGCGGACGCCATGCGCGGGCGGGTTGAGGAGCTGCGGCGTTTCGCGGAGGAGATCAAAGAGGCGCGCTTCACGCACGCCCTCCTCTTGGGGATGGGCGGAAGCAGCCTCTTTCCCGACGTGTGCCGCCTCACCTTCGGCGCGGCGCCCTCCGGCGTGGACGTCGGGGTGCTGGACAGTACTGACCCCGCCGCGGTCCGTACTTTCGAATGCCGCGCGCCCCTGGACCGGACCCTCGCCGTCATCTCCAGCAAATCCGGCACGACCGCCGAAGTCTCCGCGCTCACCGCCTACTTCTACGAGCGGTTCAAGTCGCTGGGCGGCCACCCCGGCCAGCGGTGCATCGCGGTGACCGATGCCGGCACCCCGCTGGAGCAGCAGGCCCGCGAGCTGCAGTTCCGGCGCGTCTTTCTCCTCGGCCCGGGGACCGGACAGGATATCGGCGGCCGCTTCTCGGCGCTGAGCTATTTCGGACTCGTCCCCGCCGCACTCCTCGGCCTGAGGCTCGACACGCTTATCGAGCGGGGGCGCCAGATGCTCGCCCGCTGCGGGCCGGCCTCGCCGGCGCACGACAACCCCGCGCTGCGTCTTGGGGCGGCGCTCGCCGTGCTGGCCGAGGCGGGACGGGACAAGGTGACGTTCTTGTTTCCGGCGGCGTTGTCGAGTTTTGGGGCGTGGCTGGAGCAGCTCATCGCTGAGAGCACCGGCAAGCAGGGCAAGGGCGTCGCACCGGTCGTCGGCGAGCCGCTCCTCGAGCCGGCGCGCTACTCGCCCGACCGATTCTTTGTCGAGCTCCAGCTCTCCGGTGAACCGGACTCGGGCCTCGACCGCCATGTCGGCGCCCTCTCGGATCTGGGCCATCCGGTGGTCCGCATCCGGCTCCAGGATCGCTACGACCTCGGCGGCGAGTCGATGAAGTGGGCGCTCGCGACGACGGTGGCCGGCGGGCTGCTCGGCGTCAACCCGTTCAGCGAGCCGAACGTCCGGGAGAGCAAGCACCTGACCAAGACGCTGCTCGAGCAGTACGCGCGCGAGCGACGCCTCCCCGAGCGCACCCCGCTCGCCGTAGACGGACCGATCGCCGTCTACGGGGCGGCGAGCCCGTCGCCCCGCACGGTACCGGCCGCGCTCTCTGCGCTGTTGGGCCTGCGCGTGCGCGGTGATTACCTGGCGTTCCTCTCGTTCCTTCCGCGGACCGCGGCCGTGGACGCGGCACTCGGCGCGCTGCGCTCCGCCGTGGCCCGCCGGCTCGGCATCGCCACACTGCTCGAGATCGGCCCGCGCTACCTGCACTCCACCGGTCAGCTCTATAAGGGCGGGCGCGATGCCGGCCTCTTTCTCCTACTGACCGCCGATGAGTGCCTCGACCTGGCGATTCCCGGCGAGCCCTTCACCTTCGGCGTGCTGAAGGCGGCCCAGGCGCTCGGCGACTTCGACGCGATGCAGCAGAAGAGCCGCCGCATCCTCCGCGTCCATCTTGGCGGCCGGCCCGAAGATGCACTCCCACAGCTCCAGCGCCTCCTCGAGGAGGCGCTCTAAGCGCCGAGGAAGAGCGCCTTCAGGAACTGCACGGCGGGACCGAGCACGGCGCCGAGGGGCGAAACCGGCAGCACGTAGCCGCTCGCGAAGAGGAGGACCAGCAGGATCGGGCCGTAGGAGCGGTTGAGCCGCTCGAACCGGGACGCCTGCGAACGCGGCAGTAGGTTCTGCACGACATGGGAGCCGTCGAGCGGGTGGATGGGCAGCAGGTTGAAGAGCCCGAGCACCAGGTTGATGTGGATGAACACCAGGCCCAGCACCTGCGCGTTCGAGGCGAGCCCGGCAATGGTGAGCCGGTCCCACAGGGCGGGGATCTTGAACAGCTGGGCGGCGAGGAACGCCAGCAGCAGGTTGGTGCTGGGTCCTGCGGCGGAGACGAAGAAATCGCTGCGGGGATGGCGCAGGCGCGCGCGGTTCACCGGCACCGGCTTGCCCCAGCCGAACCCGACGAGCAGGAAGCTCAGCGCGCCGAGCGGATCCAGGTGCGAGAGCGGGTTGAGGCTGACGCGCCCCTGTTCTTGCGCCGTGGGGTCGCCCAGCAGCAGCGCGACCCGCGCGTGGGCGTACTCGTGGCACGTGATGGCGGCGAGGATGCTGGGGAGCAGAGCGCCGTAATAGAGCAGGGCCGAGGACTCCATATACCATCCTAATTTAACATGATTTCACAGATTTTGGGATGATTACACCGATAGCTTTATCGGCGAAATCGATTCCCAATCTGCGAAATCGGCGGAAAAATAAGACATCACCACCTTCAGGCGCCATCGGTAGCGCAGGGCGCGCCGCTGGGTTATAATGAAGCTTCTAGCCCCAGCGATGCCCGACGCCTACTTCCAACAGTACCTCTTCATCGGCCTGCTCGCCGGCACCGCCGTCCTCCTCGGTGTGGTGCCGATCGTCCTCGCCAAGTTCGTCGCGCCCAGGAAGCCCGGCCGGACCAAGCAGTCCCCCTATGAGTGCGGCCTCGAGTCGGAGGGCGACCCCTGGGTCCAGTTCAAGGTGCAGTACTACGTCTACGCGCTCCTCTTTGTCATCTTCGACGTCGAGGTCATCTTCATCTATCCGTGGGCGCTGGTCTGGAAGGGCTTGGGCCCGGTGGTGCTCGGAGAGATGGCGCTCTTCATCGGCATCCTGGGGGTGGCACTCGCGTATGCGTGGAAGAAGGGCGTCCTCGAATGGAAGTAAGGTTGACGCGTTGGCGGGTTGGCGCGTTGGCGTGTTCCGGCGTTCAACGCGCAAACCCGCAAACCCGCAAACCCGCAAACCAGTCTGCTCATGGCCGTTGATCAAGGTCTTCAGAGTGAGTTGCAGAAACAGGGCGTCTACCTCACGACCTGGGACCAGCTCGCCAACTGGGGGCGGAGCAACTCCATCTGGCCGCTGCAGTTCGGGCTGGCCTGCTGCGCCATCGAGATGATCGCGACGGCGGCGTCGCGCTACGACATCGCGCGCTTTGGCTCCGAGCTCTTCCGCGCCTCACCGCGCCAGGCCGACCTCATGATCGTCGCCGGCACCGTGACCAAGAAGATGGCGCCGCAGGTGGTGCGGCTCTACAACCAGATGGCCGAGCCCAAGTACGTCATCTCGATGGGGGCGTGCGCGACCTCGGGCGGCCCGTTCCACACCGGCTACAACGTCCTGAAGGGCATCGACCGCTACATCCCGGTGGACGTCTACATTCCGGGCTGCCCGCCGACGCCGCAAGCCCTGCTTGAAGGATTGATGAAGCTCCAGGAGCGCATCAGGAGCCGCCCCTTCGGTGCCGCGATGGACGAGAAGCGCGGCGAGTATCCGGTTCCAGAGTTCGGCAAAGCAGGCTTGGAGCCGCGCTACAATCCCGACATGTTCCAGCCGCGCAAGGGCTGGTGGGAAGAGCCGGCAAAGCCCGCGACGCCTTCCTCCACGCCATAATGTTGCCGCCGCTCGAAGAGATCAAGACGACGCTCGAACAGCTCCTGCCCGGCGTGACGCTGGCCGTCGAGGGCATCGCACTGCTCGTGGACGCCAAGGACCTCACCGCCGTCTGCCGCTGCCTGAAGGACAACGAGCGGTTCGGCCTGGACTACCTCGCGGACCTCACGGCGGTGGATTATCCTCCCGACCGGATGGACGCCGTCTACCACCTCTACTCGATGGCGCAGAGGCACGGTCCACTGACGCTGAAGGTGAAGCTGCCCAGGACGAATCCGGTCGTGGCCTCGGTCACGCCTATCTGGCGCGGCGCCGAATTCCAGGAGCGCGAGGCGTACGACCTCTACGGCGTCGCCTTCGAGGGACACCCAGACCTGCGCCGCATCCTCATGTGGGAGGGGTTCGAGGGCCATCCGATGCGCAAGGACTACGTCGTCGAAGACCAGGACGCTTGATAAGCATGATGAAGGCTGAAGGATGAATGCTGAATGAGCCAGACGGAGCTTGACGCAAAGCTGCTGGAAGTCAACCTCGGGCCCCAGCACCCGTCGACCCACGGCGTCTTCCGGATGAACGTCACGCTCGACGGGGAGACGATCGTGAAGCTCAAGCCGGTCGTGGGCTACCTCCACCGCAACCACGAGCAGATCGGCGAGCGCGCGACGTACATCGCGAGCTTCCCGTTCACCGACCGGCTCGACTACTTCTGCGCGATGTCGAACAACTTCGGCCTGGCACTCGCCATCGAGAAGCTGGGCGGCATCGCGGTCTCCGAGCGGGGCGAATACCTGCGCGTCATCATGGCGGAGCTCACGCGGTTGCTCAACCACGCCGCCGTGACGGGCTTTCTCCTCAACGACATGGGCGCCTTCGGCACCCCGCTGCTCTACGCCTTCCGCGAACGGGAGAAGATCCTGGACCTCTTCGAGGCGGCCTCCGGCTCGCGCATGATGTGCAACTACGTGCGCCCCGGCGGCGTTCGGCAGGACGTGCCGCCCGGCTGGCTGGACCAAGCGCGGCGGCTGGTCGAGGAGTTCCCGCGCTTCCTCGACGAGTTCGAGGCGCTCCTGACGGAGAATGAGATCATCCGCCAGCGGACCCAGCGGGTCGGCATCCTCCCGAAGGAGCTGGCGGTCAACGCGAGCGCCACGGGGCCGTTGCTGCGCGGCTCCGGCGTCAACTACGACATCCGGAAAGTGGACGGCTACTCGATCTACCCGCGGTTCAGCTTCAAGGTGCCGCTGGGCACGGTCGGCGACGTCTACGACCGCTACTACGTCCGGATCCTCGAGATGCGCGAGAGCCTCAAGATCCTTCAGCAGGCGCTCAAGGAGATCAACGACGCCAGCCCGGCCATCAGCCCGAAGGGCTTGGCGTTGGTCAAGGCGCCCCGCACGTTCCGCCCGCCCAAGGGCGAGGCCTACGGCCGCATCGAGGCGCCGAAGGGCGAGCTGGGGTTCTACCTCGTGAGCGACGGGACCCCCCAGCCGTACCGCTACCACATCCGCGCGCCGAGCTTCATCAACCTCACCATCCTCGAAGACATGTGCCTCGGCCAGAAAGTGGCCGATGCGATCATCATCCTCGGCTCGATCGACATCGTGATGGGAGAAGTGGACCGTTGAGCAGCACGAACCACGCAGCATCTTTACGTGCTAACGCGCATATGACAATACTGGGTGTAGGTGTCTTAAAAGGTCTAGGAGTTACGCTCAAGACCTTCCTAGAGACGTATCCCTGGGGCCGCGTCCTCCTGCGTGCCGTCGGGATCCCATCGGCGAACGGGCTGGTGACGATCCAATACCCGGACGAGAGGCAGCAGCACTCCGAGCGGTTCCGCTACTTCCCGTTCCTCGTCTACGACAAGACGCCCGACGACCTGCGCTGCGTCTCCTGCAAGATCTGCGAGCAGGAATGCCCGCCTGCCTGCATCCACATCGTCGGGCCGGCGAAGGACGAGCAGGGCCGGCCGCTCAAGGCCCACGGCCGGACCTATCCGGTGAAGTTCGACATCGATATGGCCATCTGCATGTCGTGCCGCATCTGCGTGGACGTCTGCCCGTTTGACGCCATCGAGATGGACAACCAGTACGAGTTCGCCTCGCCCGACCGGTTCGGCCGGCTCGTGTTCGACAAGCAGCAGCTCCTGAAGTCGGCGGAGTACTTCAAGCAGATCAAGCCCAGCGAGGCGGCGGAGGTGGACGCCCGCCTGGCCGCCAAACAGGCGAAGACGGCACCGCCGGCCAAACCCGCGGTACCGCCCAACCCGTCCAGCGCATGAACATCAGAGGTACCCCATCCAGATGACTTCATTAGATCAGCTCTTCGTGCACGCGGCGAACACCGCGCTCGGCCTCCTGTCGGATCGGCTGCGGCCGTGGGCGTCGATCGCGCTGCGCATCGGCGTCATCGCCGCCGCAGCACCGGCGATCATGATGTACCTGACGCTGTACGAGCGGAAGGTCATCGCCCGGATGCAGAACCGGTTCGGCCCGACGCGCGTGGGCGTCTACGGGCTGCTGCAGCCGCTCTCCGACGGCCTGAAGATGCTCATCAAGGAGGATGTCGTGCCGCGGGGCGCGGACCGGTTGCTGCACCTCATCGCTCCCATCCTGGCCGTGGTACCCGCCATCCTGCTCTTCGCCGTGATACCCTTCGGGCGCCGCATGATCGCGGTGGACCTCAACGTCGGCCTCCTCTACGTCTTCGCCGTCTCTTCCATCGGCTCATACGCGATCTTCATGGGCGGCTGGGCGTCGCGCAACAAGTTCTCGGTCCTCGGGGCGATGCGCTCCGTCGCGCAGCTCATCTCATACGAGGTGCCCGGCGTCCTGTCGGTGGTGGCGATCATCATGGTGACGGGCACGCTCTCGCTCACCGGCATCGTGGAGGCGCAGGCCGGGCGGTGGTTCGTCGCGACACCCTGGGGCTTCGCCGGCTGCCTGACGTTCTTCCTGAGCGGTGTCGCGGAGGTCAACCGCACCCCCTTCGACATGCCGGAGGCGGAGTCGGAGCTGGTGGCCGGCTTCCACACCGAGTACAGCGGCATGAAGTTCGCGCTCTGGTACATGGCGGAGTTCCTCGAGGCGTTCGCCGTCTGCGCCTTCACGGTGGCGTTCTTCCTCGGCGGCTGGCAGGGACCGGCGATCCCCTTCTGGGCGCTGGCCGGCCTGCTGGCGGCCATCTCCGCCGCCGCCGCCAAGCTGCCGCTGCCCGTCCGGTTCGTCGGGGCGCTGGCCTCGGCCGGGGCCGGCCTGCTGTGGCGCGCGGAGCCCATCCCGTCCTGGATCTGGTTCCTGGGCAAGACCTACGCGCTCTTCTTCGTCCTCATCTGGTTCCGGGGGACCTTCCCGCGCCTGCGCGCCGACCAGCTCATGGGGCTCGCCTGGAAGTTCCTGCTTCCCCTGGCGCTCGTGAACATCCTGGCCGCCGGGCTCTGGAGCGCGATGCCGTTCCCGGTGGGCACGGCATTGAGCGCCTCGCTCCTCGTCGTCAGCGCCTGGGCCCTGGTGCGCCTGAACCACCCAGCACAGCTCGATCACCGTACGTACGTCCTCGCCGATTAGAAACACGTTCGGGGTTCGGGGCTGGGGGCTCGGGGCAAGTGCCCGGAGTCCTGAGCCCACGGCCCAGAGCGTCCTTGACGAAGGAGGTTGCCATGACGTTCTCCGTCGGGTCGACCGCTGCATCCTCCCGCGAGGCGACCGGTCCCGTGGAATGGGAGCGCAAGCCCAAGACCATCGACGCTAATCTTACGGACTACGACGCGGCCTGCGCGACCTTCAACTGGCAGGACGTCGAGCGCGAGTTCGACTGGTCCAAGACGGGGAAGGTGAACGTCGCCCACGAGGCGGTGGACCGGCACGCGGCCTCCTCGCGCAAGGACAAAGTGGCGCTCTTCTACACCGACTACGCCGGCCGCGACGAGCGGTACACCTTCCAGGATCTCAGGCGGCTGACCAGCCGCTTCGCCCACGTCCTGAAAACGCTCGGCGTCAAGCGGGGCGACCGCGTCGGCACGTTCCTCCCCAGGACCCCGGAGCTCTACATCGCCATCCTCGGCATCAACCGCGCCGGTGCGGTCCCGGTGCCGCTCTTCGAGGCGTTCATGGAGCAGGCGGTGGAGGACCGGCTGGGCGACAGCGAGGCGGCCGTCTGCGTCACCTCGCCCGCCCTCAAGAGCCGCATCCCGCTCGCGAAATTGCCCGCCCTCAAGCGGATCATCCTGGTGGGTGCCTCCGGCTCACTGGCGGCGGACGAAGTAAGCTACGAGCAGGCGATGGCGAAGGCCCCCGACTGGGTCGAGCCGGAATGGCTCACGGTGGACGACGGCCTGATCATCCACTACACCTCGGGCTCGACCGGGAAGTCCAAAGGCGCGCTCCACCGCCAGTACGCGATGGTGGGCCACTACCAGACGGCCAAGTGGGCGCTCGACCTGCGGGATGACGACGTCTACTGGTGCACCGCCGACCCCGGCTGGGTGACGGGCACTTCCTATGGCATCTACGGGCCGTGGACGCTGGGCATTTCCAGCGTCGTCATCGGCGGCCGGTTCGACCCGGAGCGGTGGTTCGAGACGATCCAGCGCTACCAGGTGACGATGTGGTACAGCGCGCCGACCGCGTACCGGATGCTCATGTCCGCGGGCGAACTGATCCCGAAGAAATACAACCTCACGAGCCTGCGCCACATCTGCAGCGTCGGCGAGCCGCTCAACCCCGAGGCCCTCAAGTGGATCAAGAAGATCACGGGTCTGGCGCCGCATGAAACCTGGTGGATGACGGAAACCGGCATGCAGCTCATCTGCAACTACCGCAGCAAGGACTTCCCGATCGGGGCGACCGGCAAACCGTTCCCCGGCACCTACGCCACGGTCGTCGACGACCAGGGGAAGGAGCTGCCGCCGGGGCAGCTGGGCAACCTGGTCGTGAAACCGGGCTGGCCGGCGATGATGAAGGAGATATGGAAGAACCCGGAGAAGTACCAGGAATACTTTCGCATCCCCGGTTGGTACGTCAGCGGCGACACCGCGTACAAGGACGCGGACGGCTACATCTGGTACCAGGGGCGGGCCGACGACGTCATCAAGACCTCGGGGGAGCGGGTGGGTCCCTTCGAGGTCGAAAGTGCTTTGGTGGCGCACCCGGCGGTGGCCGAGGCCGGCGTCATCGGCAAGCCCGACGAGGTGCGGGGGCAGATCATCAAGGCGTTCATTGCGCTGCGCCAGGGCTACCAGCCGTCGGAGCCGCTCAAGAAGGAAATCGCGGACTTCGTGAAGGCCCACCTTGCCGCGCACGCCGCCCCGCGCGAGATCGCCTTCGTCGAGAAGGTCCCGAAGACCCGCTCCGGCAAAATCATGCGCCGCGTCCTCAGAGCATGGGATCAGGGATTACCGGTTGGCGATATTTCCACCATGGAAGAATGAAAAGTGAAAAGTGCCAGGCACTTTTTCCGCTTTGGAAAGTGCCTGGCACTTCTGCTCCTGTGCGGCTGCGAGCCGATGGGCATCGGCGGCGACTGGCGCCGCATCGAGCCTCCCGTCGCCGCCGCGCCGTTCATGCTCCCGCAGCTCGACGGACCCGACGTGACGCTCACCGACCTGAAGGGCCGCGTCATCGTCATGGAGTTCTGGGCGACGTGGTGCACCCCGTGCCGCTTCTCGCTCCCGTCGCTTGAGGTGATCGCCAAGCGCTACCGCGGCCGCGGGGTCAGCGTCCTGCTCATCAACGCCGGGGAGGAGCCCGAGGCGGTCCGGGCCTGGCTCGAGCAGCGCTTCACCGCCTCGACGGTCCTCCTGGACCGGACGGGTGAGACCGCCGGACGCTACGGTGTTGAGGGAATCCCCCGCCTGTTCATCTCGGACCCATCGGGCCGGCTCATCTGGATGCACCAGGGCTATGGCGGCGGCCTCGAACACAACCTCGGCCTCATCCTCGATGAGCTCCTCGCTCCGCCGAAAACCTGACACCCTGCAGATCCACGAGTTGGCGGTGGAGTGCCGGCTTGGGGTCGACGAGTGGGAGCAGCGGACTCCGCAGACGGTGTGGCTGGACCTCGAGCTGGCCATCGACGCCGCCCGCGCCGCGGCGCGCGATGATGTGCGCGACGCCGTGGACTACGCGGCACTGGTCCGGCGGGTGCGCGCGCTCGCGATGAGCCGTCCCTTCAAGCTGATGGAGACGCTGGCGGAGGCGGTCGCGGCCGGTGCCTTGGAGGAGAGCGGCTCGCCCCGGGTGCGGGTCCGCGTGAGGAAGCGGGCGCTGGAGGG
>MHGT01000026.1:0-15109 GCA_001805695.1 Omnitrophica WOR_2 bacterium RIFCSPHIGHO2_02_FULL_67_20
AGGACACCCGTGTGCTGGTCCAGGGCATCACCGGCCAGGCCGGGGCGTTTCACACCGAGAAGATGGTGGAATACGGCACCCGGGTGGTTGGCGGGGTGACACCGGGCAAGGGGGGTACCTCGGTGCACGGGGTGAGCGTCTTCAACTCGGTCAAGGACGCGGTCGCGGCCACCGGCGCCAACGCCACCATCATCTTCGTGCCGGCCACGTTCGCCGACGGCGCCATCACCGAGGCGATCGACGCAGCACTCCCGCTCATCGTCGTCATCACCGAGGGCGTCCCGACGCTGGACATGATCAGGATCCGGGCCAGGCTCTCCGGCCTGCAGGCCTCGCCGCAGGCGCTCCCCCCCATCCGGCTCATCGGGCCCAACTGCCCCGGCCTTATCACGCCGGGCGCGTGCAAACTGGGCATCATGCCAGGCTACATCCACCGGCCGGGCAGCGTCGCGGTGCTCTCGCGCAGCGGTACCTTGACCTACGACGCGGTCTACCAGTTGACACAGGCCGGCCTGGGCCAGTCCACCTGCATCGGGATCGGCGGCGACCCGGTCCTGGGCTCCAGCTTCGTCCATCTCCTGCCGCTCTTGGAGCAGGACCCGCAGACCGAGGCCATCGTCCTGATCGGGGAGATCGGCGGGACCGAAGAGGAAGAGGCGGCCGCCTACATCAAGGCCCACATGAAGAAGCCGGTCTTCGCCTTCGTCGCCGGCAAGATGGCGCCCAAGGAGAAGCGGATGGGCCACGCGGG
Source organism: Omnitrophica WOR_2 bacterium RIFCSPHIGHO2_02_FULL_67_20 (assembly GCA_001805695.1). Classification (GTDB taxonomy): domain Bacteria; phylum Omnitrophota; class Gorgyraeia; order Aquiviventales; family Aquiviventaceae; genus 2-02-FULL-67-20. The sequence goes on from MHGT01000026.1 coordinate 752, forward strand.
GGCGATCATCGCGGGCGGGAAGGGGACCGCGGCCGAGAAGTACGCCGTCCTGCGCTCAGCCGGGGTGACGACGATTGAGAGCCCGGCGGAGATCGGGCGCACCGTCAAAGCGCATCTCGGTCGCCAGTCGCAAGTCGCCAGTCGCAAGTCGTGAGGGTCCGGCACCAGGCTCTCGCGACATGCGACATGCGACATGCGACTTGCGACCGGCGACCTGTGCCCCCCTGGCGTATTGACCGTCTGCACCGCCCGTGCTATGCTTGCAAGAGACTGGACGCTCGTCGAGGAGGGACCCATGAAAGACCGCGTTGAAAAAGTCATCGATCGCATCCGTCCGGCGGTGCAGATGGACGGGGGCGACATCGAGCTCATCGGTGTGGAGAACGGCTGGGTGAAGCTGCGCTTGGTGGGGAGCTGTGCGGGCTGCCCGTCCTCCATGATGACCCTGAAGATGGGCATCGAGCGCGCGATCCGCGCCGAGGTGCCGGAGATCAGTGGAGTGGAAGCCGTCCCATCGTGAAAGCTGACGGTCAGTAGGCAGAAAGCAGTAGGCAGTAAGCAGCAAAAACGAAACGCCTGAGGGAAAAACCCTCAAGCGTTTTTGTTTTCTGCCTACTGCCTACTTTCCTACCAGCCGCTCCAGCTCCTCCACGTGCTCCTCGCTGTCCTGGAGGACGTGCTCGATCGCCTCGTAGAGGATCACCTCGTCGTGCGGGATGAGGTTGAGGAGCTTGCGGTAGAAGTCGACGGTGTCCCGCTCGTACCTGAGGTTGATCTTCACCGCCTGCATCGAGTCCTTGTGGATCTGGATCTCGCCCACCTTCGTCGTGGGCACCCCGCCCAGCGCCGCAATGCGCGTGCGGAGGATCTTCGCGTGCTCCATCTCGTCCGACGCGATCTCCGCGAAGCGCGCCATCAGCCCGTCCGCATAGGGGCCGGTCGTGATGGCCGCCTGCGTGAGGTACTGGATCTGGCTGGCGTACTCCATGGCCAGCCCCTCGTTCATCAGCTTGATGATCTTGCCTTTGTCCAGCGCCATGGGAACCTCCCCGTCGGGCAGTCTAACCCAAACCGATTCAGGCTGCAAGCCGTACGCTGTCAAGGTGGTGTCCTAATCTGGAATTGATTTCACAGATTTTGAATTGATGACGCAGATAGAACCACGTCGAGGAATGTATCAGCGTAATCAGGACACAATCTGCGAAATCATGGTGAATTAGGACACGACCGCTGTCAACAAACGCTTGACCCGACCGTCGCGGGTGGGTAAGCTGAGCACGCAGACCACCCACCGCCAACCTGGAGGAGACGACGATGCCCACCGCAACCGCCCGCCCCGTACGACAACCGACAAAGGCGTCGTACGGGGCCCGGCGTTCCGCCATCCCCGCGGCCAGCCCCGCTCAGCTGTCCAAATACTTTGCCGACAAGCTGGCGGCGGAACTGGGGCCGCACAATCTGAAGCGGCTGCTGGACGAAGGCGCCTCGCAGGTCGTCGTGCTGGATGTCCGATCGAGGGAGGGGTTCGACGCCGGGCACGTCCCCGGTGCGGCGCATATCCCGTTCGAGGAGCTGCCCCGGCGGCTGAAGGAGCTGCCGAAAGGCAAGAGCATCGTCACCTACTGCTGGGACGTGACATGCCTCCTGGCGACGAAGGCCGCCTACGTCTTGGCCTCCAAAGGCTACCGGCCGAAGGAGCTCTTGGGCGGCATCGAAGAGTGGCGGAAAGCAGGCTTTCCCGTCGAGAAGTAACTGCGTATTTTGGATTTTAGATTTCGGATTTTAGATTTCGGGTCGCGCCCAATCCAAAATCAAAAATCCAAAATCGAAAATTGAAATGATTCCTTACGAATTCAGCGCGGAGCGGTTCAGCCGGTGGATGTCGTACGTCCTCCGGCACAATCCTGAGCGGTACGGCCTCCAACCGGACCGGCACGGCTACGTGAATTTCGAGGAGTTCCTGAGCATCGCCGCGCGCCGCTACCCGGACCTCGAGCCGGACCGGCTCCGGGCGCTCATCGAGGCGAGTAGCACCTCCCGCTTCGAGATCGCGCTCGGCCGGGTGCGCGCCCGCTACGGCCACTCCATTCCGGTCGAGCCGGTCGGGCCGCCGGTGGAGCCGCCGGCGTTCCTCTATTACGGTGCCGATGCCGCCGCTACCGACGCCATCCTGGCCGACGGGCTCAAGCCCGCGGACCGCTCCAGCCTCCACCTGAGCACGACGCTGGAGGAGGCCTTGTCGATCGCCCAGCGCAAGACCGCCAACCCCGCCGTCTTCCGCGTGCTCGCGCAGGAGGCCCACCACAAGGGGGTGGCGTTTTTCCGGGAGAGCGAGCTCTTCCTCGCCGCCCACGTGCCCGCCCCGTTTCTCGCGCGCGAGCCGCTGCCCGAGTCGATCGGGGGCGCGTCCGCGCCGAGCCCCTCTGTGTAGTTCCTCCACGGCGTTCGTCCAGGATCCCCGATGGCAGCATTCGATGTGATTGTGCTCGGCGGCGGCATCATCGGCGCGGCACTGGCCGAGGAGCTCTCGCGGCGGGGGCAGCGGGTGGCGGTCGTGGAGCAGGGCCGCGTCGGCGCGGAAGCCTCCTCCGCCGCCGCGGGGATCCTCGCCGCGCAGGTGGATGTGTCCCGTCCCGGCCCGTTCTTCGAGCTGTGCCAGGCTGCCCGCCGGATGTACCCGGCATGGGTCGCGCGCCTCGAGCGGAGCGCCGGGCGATCGGTCGGCTTCCACGCGGACGGCATCCTCTTCCTCGTGGACACGCCGCGCGGCGAGGCGGCCATGGAGCGCCAGGCGCGCTGGCAGCGCTCGCGCGGGCTGCGCGTCGAGCGCTGGTCGCCGGCCGACGCGCGGAAGCAGGAGCCGGCGGTGGACGGCCGCGTCCGGTGCGGGTTCTTCTTTCCGACGGAAGCGCAGGTCGACAACGTGGCGCTGATGGCGGCACTCGCCCTCGCCTGCCGCCGGGCCGGCGTGCGCGTCCTGGAGCGGACGGTGGTGCGCGGGCTGCTCATCCGCGGCGGCCGCGTGCGCGGCGTCAAGACCGACCGCGGGCCGCTGGCCGCCCCCGTGGCCGTGAACTGCCTGGGCAGTTGGGCAAACCTGGGCGGGGCGCTGCCGCTCCGGCTGCCGGTTGAGCCGGCGCGCGGGCAGATGCTGGTCTTCCAGGCCCCCAAGCGCCTCCTCCGTCGGGCGGTCATGTCCCCGCACGCGTACATGGTGCAGCGCCGCGACGGACGGCTCCTGGTCGGCTCCACCGTCGAGCGGGTGGGGTTCCAAAAGGCGCTGACGCTGGAGGGCATGTCCGGCATCCTGAACGGCGTGCGGAGCATGACCAGCGCCTTGGACGGGCTTCCCTTCGTCGACGCGTGGGCCGGCTTTCGTCCCTGGACGCCTGATCAGCAGCCGATTCTTGGCGGCACGCGGGTCGCAGGTCTCTATGTCGCCACCGGCCACTTCCGGCATGGGATCCTGCTGGCTCCGGTGACCGCCACGGTGCTGGCCGACCTGATGTTGCAAGGTCGATCTTCCTTCCCGCTGGCGCCATTCTCCCCATCCAGATTTCGTTCCTAGCCCCGCTCCTCGTCAAATCCCTAGAAGCCGTTTCATAAACACCATGATGGGATTACAGTGATTCAAAAGCCTGATTCCGGTGATAGCGCAGCGAGGGCCATCACTGTAATCAGCTTTGGAAAATCACCGTAATCACCGCCAAAAGCATTTATGAAACCAGTTCTAAGAGCCCACCGCGGCGGATAATACTTGACGAAAAAGTCATATTATAGTAGCCTTGAAAGCGAGATGAAAATCACCTCTCAGGAGGAGTATGGGTTGCGCTGCCTGCTGCAGCTGGCCCGCACGCCGCAGGGGCAGATTGTGAGCGTCAAGGAGATCGGGATCAAGGAGGGGCTCTCCAGCGCCTACGTGGAGAAGCTCCTGCGCATCCTCTCCAAGACGGGGCTCGTCCACAGCGTGCGGGGGCTGAAGGGCGGCTATGTCCTCAACCGGCCGCCCTCCGCCGTCACGCTGGGCGAGGTGGTGCGGGCGCTGGGGACGGTGCAGACCACCGACCACATCTGCCAGCACTTCACGGGCAACCAACGGGTGTGCGTGCATTTCAGCGACTGCGGCATCCGGTCGATCTGGTCCGGATTGACGACCTACATCCAGACCTTCCTCGATCGGACGACACTGGAGAGCCTGCTCGAGCCCGAGTACGCCGTCGCGGAGCGGCTCACCCGGCGGGTGCCATCGCCGCGGCGACGCTGGGAAACCTGACGGCTTCGTCACGAGACGGATACCCATGAGCCAGCCATTGTTGGTCATCGACAACCTGCACGTGGCGGTTGAGGGCAAACCGATCCTCAAGGGCCTCAGCCTCACGGTGAGCGCCGGCGAGGTGCATGCGCTCATGGGGCCGAACGGCTCCGGCAAGAGCACGCTGTCGTTCTGTCTGATGGGCCATCCGAAGTATGCGGTGACCGCGGGGCGGATCCTCTACCAGGGCGAGGACATCGCGGCACTCTCGCCCGATAAGCGGGCCCAGCGCGGGATCTTCCTCGCGTTCCAGTACCCGACCGCCATCCCCGGTGTCACGATCGCCAACTTCCTGCGCGCCGCCATCCGCGGGGTGCGGGGCGCGGACGTGCCGGTGAAGGAGTTCCGGCAGACGGTGAAGACTCAGCTTTCGACGCTCGGCATCCCCGACACCTTCATGAACCGCTATGTGAACGACGGCTTCTCCGGCGGGGAGAAGAAGCGGCTGGAGATCCTCCAGATGGCGGTCCTGAACCCGGCGCTCGCCGTGCTGGACGAGACCGACTCGGGCCTCGACATCGACGCGCTCAAGACCGTCGCGGCCGGCATCAACGCGCTGCGCGGCCCGCAGCGGGGCATCCTGCTCATCACGCACTACCAGCGGCTGCTCAACTACGTGACACCCGACCGAGTGCGCGTCCTGGTGGACGGCCGCCTCGTCCGGTCCGGCGGGCCGGAGCTGGCGCTCGAGCTGGAGGCAAAGGGGTACGAGGGATTCAAGCCGGCGAGCGAACTGGTTGGAGCCTGAGGGACACGGCGATGGCCACGACGAAACCGCAGGTCAGCATCAACGACGACTACGAGAAGCTCTACGGCTTCCATGTGCCGGAGCGCTCCGTGTTCAAGGCGGAGCCCGGGCTGGATGAGGAGAAGGTCAAACAGATCTCCGGGATGAAGGAGGAACCGGCGTGGATGCTGGAGAAGCGGCTGCGCGCCTACCAGCACTTCGTCAGGAAGCCGATGCCGGTGTGGGCCAACACCGAGCTGCTGGGCAGCATCAAGTTCAACGACATCTTCTACTACCTCAAGCCGACCGCGAAGAAGAGCGAGTCGTGGGAGGATGTCCCACCGGAGATCAAGGAGACGTTCGATCGCCTCGGCATTCCCGAGGCGGAGCGCAAATTCCTCGCCGGGGTGTCTGCGCAATATGAATCCGAGTCGGTCTACCACTCCATGCGGGATGACCTGACGAAGCAGGGCGTCATCTTCCTCGACATGGATACCGCGCTGAAGGAACAGCCGGAGATCATCAAACGCTGGTTCGGCACCGTCATCCCTGCGGCGGACAACAAATTCGCAGCACTCAACACCGCGGTCTGGAGCGGCGGCAGCTTCATCTACGTGCCCAAGGGCGTGAAAGTCGAGATGCCGCTGCAGGCGTACTTCCGCATCAACGCGAAGAACATGGGCCAGTTCGAGCGGACGCTGATCATCGCGGATGAAGGGGCGGAAGTCACCTATTTTGAGGGCTGCACGGCGCCTTCCTATTCCTCCGACTCCCTGCACTCGGCAGTCGTGGAGCTCATCGCGCTGCCGCACGCGAAGATCCGCTACGTCACGATCCAGAACTGGTCGAAGAACGTGTACAACCTGGTGACGAAGCGGGCGGTGGCGCATGAGGGGGCGACCGTCGAGTGGCTGGACGGCAATCTTGGATCGAAGCTGACGATGAAGTACCCCGGGGTCTACCTCATGGGGCGCGGGGCGCGGGGCGAGGTGCTCTCGGTCGCGTTCGCCGGGTCGGACCAGCACCAGGACGCGGGTGCCAAGATGATCCACGCGGCAGCCGACACCTCCTCGGTCATCACCTCGAAGTCCATCTCGAAGGGGACGGGGCGGACGACCTACCGCGGCCTCGTGAAGGTCTACCCGGGTGCGGTCAACGCCAAGTCCACCGTGCGCTGCGACGCGCTGCTCCTCAACCCCGAGTCGCGCTCGGACACCTACCCGACGATGGAGATCGACGAGAAGCGCGTCCAGATCGGCCACGAAGCGACCGTGTCGAAGATCGGCGACGAGCAGCTGTTCTACGCCATGAGCCGGGGCCTGACGGAGCCTGAGGCGATGAGCATGATCGTCAACGGCTTCATCGAGCCGTTCGTGAAGGCGCTGCCGCTGGAATATGCGGTCGAACTGAATCGATTGGTGCAGCTGGAAATGGAGGGAGCTGTTGGGTAGCGGGGATTACGCGGATTAGAAAAGCGGATTTCGCGGATTAATCCACGCAATCCGCAGTTGAAATCCGTGAAATCCAATAGGAGGTTATCATGATTACGCTCACCCCCGCGGCGGCGCAGGAAGTGAAGCGGCTCATGGAGAAGGAGCACAAGCCCAACCTCGGTCTGCGTTTGGGGGTGAAAGGCGGCGGCTGTTCCGGCCTGAGCTACGTCGTGGCGCTTGAGGAAGCGGTTCCCAAGCAGTTCGACTCGGTCTTCGAGCAGGAAGGGGTCAAGGTCCTGGTCGACGCGAAGAGCCACCTCTACCTGGACGGGACCACGGTCGACTACAAGAACGGCCTCGTGGGCGGCGGCTTCGAATTCCTCAACCCGAACGCGAAGAAGTCGTGCGGCTGCGGGTCGTCCTTTACGGCATAAACTGCCGACTGATTACACAGATTTAGAGCTGATTACGCAGATACGGCAGCGCGATCCATCTGTGTAATCAGCTCTTATAATCTGCGGAATCCAACACAATGACCGGCGCCTTTACCATAGATACGATTGAAGAGATCGCGAAGCGGCTCCGGGAGCCCTCGTGGCTCACCGAGCTGCGCCGCGCGGCGCTGCGCACGCACACCGAGCTGCCCTGGCCGCATCCGAGCGACGACATCTGGCGGCGCACCAACGTCTCCCTGCTCGATCCCGGCCGCGGTTTCTCGCCGGCCGAACCCGCCCTCCTGCAGTCGCTGCGCCTGAGCGAGGTGGAGCTAGCGGGGCTGACCCGTCCGCTGGGCGATGAGTCCTTGCTGGTGCGCGCCAACGGCGCCTGGCTCGTTCCGCCGGAGGCCTCCGGCGTCATGGTGGAGGAGCTGACCGCGGCGGCCCGCGCGAAGCCTGAGCCGATCCGCGCCATCCTGGAGTCGGACGGCCTGACCGAGGCGGAGCGCAAGCTCGCCAGCCTCAACGCCGCCTTCCATCACGATGACCTGGTCGTGCGCGTGCCGGCGGGCATGACGGTCGAGCGGCCCGTCCGGCTCGTCCGCGCTTTTTCCATCAGGGACAAGGAAGCCATCTTTCCGATGACGCTCATCACGGTGGGAGCGGGTGGTTCGGTCACGCTCATTGAGGAGTCGATCAGTTTTTCCCCGCCAGCGCCCGGCGCTACCCAGGCCGAGACCGGTCGTGAGCCGGATCGCGGACACCTGATCAATAACCGCATCGAGCTCGTCCTCGAGCCCGAGGCCTCAGTCCGCTACGTGCGGCTGCAGCGCTGGGACGCGCGCGCCAGGGAGTTTCTCCTCCAGCGGGCCACGCTCGCCAAGGGCGCCTCGCTGACGATGGCCAACCTCACCCTGGGGGCCGCGCTCTCCAAGACGCACGTCGTCACGAAGCTCATGGGGCCGGGCGCCTCGACCAAGATCTACGGCTTCGTGTTCGGCCACGGGCGCCAGCACGTCGACCAGCACACGCTCCAGGACCACCACTCACCGCACACGACCTCCGACCTGCAGTACCGGGCCGCGCTCCAGGACGAGAGCCGCATGGTCTACACCGGGCTCATCCGCATCGCCAAGGCGGCCGCGCAGACCAACGCCTACCAGGCGAACCACAACCTGCTCCTGAGCCGGACGGCGCGGGCGGAGACGATCCCGATGCTCGAAATCCTGGCCGATGACGTCCAGTGCAAGCACGGCGCGTCGATCGGGCCGGTGGACGACGAGCAGGCGTTCTACCTGATGTCGCGTGGCGTCCCGCGTGAGGCGGCCCAGCGGCTCCTGGTGATGGGCTTCATCGAGCCGGTGCTCCAGCAGATCCCGTTTGCGCCGCTGCAGGAGCGGCTGCGCGAGGAGATTGAAGGCTGCCTGCATAACGAAGCAGGTTAGCGGGTTTGCGCGTTGGCGCGTTCAACTCGCCAACGGGCAAACGCGCGAACACGCAAACAAGAGATGGCAGAGGCGTTTGTTGCTGTTGCGAAGATCAGCGAAATCCCGGTGGGCCAGCTCAAGCCGGTCGAGGTGGCTGGCAAGCGGCTGCTGGTCTGCCACACCGCGGAGGGGTTCTACGCGGTGGACGACACCTGCACGCACGACGACGGCCCGCTTGCCGAGGGCTGGCTGGAGGGCAATGCCATCGAATGCCCGCGCCACGGCGCGCGCTTCGACGTGACGACGGGGAAGGTCCTCTGCCTGCCAGCCGCGGCGCCGATCAAGACGTATCCGACGCACGTGAACGGCGATGAGGTGCAGGTCAACGTTGGTTGAGTCCGTTATGCCCGTTGTGCCCGTTTGGCCCGTTGAACTCAGCCAACCAGCTTAACGACTCCAACGGGCTTAACCGGCATAACGGGCTTAACGGACTCAACGGACTCAACGGGCTCAACGGGCAAAACGGATCACGCGATGTTGGACGTCACACGCATCAGACAAGACTTTCCCATCCTGAGCCGAGCGGTGCACGGCAAGCCGCTCGTCTACCTCGACAACGCGGCGACGACCCAGAAGCCGCGGCAGGTGCTCGAGGCGCTCACCGCCTACTACACCCGTTCAAACGCCAACATCCACCGGGGCCTCCACACGCTCTCCGAGGAGGCGACGGCGGCCTACGAGGCGGTGCGCGAGCGCACCGCCCGCTTTATCGGCGCCCCCAGTTCCCGGTCCATCGTGTTCACCCGCAACGCCACCGAATCCATCAACCTCTTCGCCCGCGCGTGGGGACGCAGCCGCCTAGGGCCCGGCGACCAGATCCTCCTCTCGGAGATGGAGCACCACTCGAACCTGGTGCCCTGGCAGCTCCTCGCGAAGGAGACCGGGGCCTCGCTGAGCTTCCTCGCGGTCACCGACGACGGACGCCTCCGGCTGGAGGAGCTGGAGCGGCTGCTGAGCCCCCGCACGAAGCTCGTGGCGGTCACGCACATGTCGAACGTGCTGGGCACGATCAATCTGGTCGAGCACATCGTCGAGCGCGCGCACCGGCAGGGCATCCCGGTGCTGGTGGACGCGGCACAGGCGGCGCCGCATCTGCCGCTCGACGTCACCCGCCTGAACTGCGACGCGCTGGCCTTCTCCGCGCATAAGATGCTCGGCCCCACCGGCGTCGGGGTGCTCTACGCGCGCGAGGCGCTGCTCGAAGCCATGGATCCGTTCCTCGGCGGAGGCGAGATGATCTCCGATGTGCAGCTCACCTCATCGACCTGGAACGAGATCCCCTGGAAGTTCGAGGCCGGCACACCGAACATCGCGGACGTGATCGCCTTCGGCGAAGCGCTGGCGTACTTGGAGCGGCTGGGGATGTCCGAGGTGCGCGCGCACGAGTGCCAGCTGACCGCCTACGCGTGGCAGCAGCTCCAGGCGCTGGACGGCGTGACGCTCTACGGTCCGCCCGGCGATGCTGAAGACCGCGGCGGCGCCATCTCCTTCAACCTGGACGGCCTGCACCCCCACGACGTCGGGACGGTGCTCGACTCGGAGGGGGTGGCGATCCGGGCCGGCCACCACTGCGCCAAGCCGCTGATGCGGCGCCTGGGCGTGGCGGCCACGGCACGGGCAAGCTTCTATCTCTATAACACGCGTGAGGAGGTCGACCGGTTGATTGCAGCGCTCCACGCGGCGAGGGAGTTCTTCGGCTGGCCGGCAACGGCTGGGGTCAGACCCCAAAGCGGAAAACCGCCGAATTTCAAGCTGGGGGTCTGACCCCATGGTCGAGCAGCTGGACGAGCTCTACCGGGAAGTCATCCTGGACCACTTTAAGAACTCCAGCCACCACGGCGCGCTGCCAGGAGCGCAGGTCAACGCGGACGGCACCAACCCGCTCTGCGGCGACGAGGTGGCGTTCCATCTGAAGCTGGACGGCGACCGCATCGGCCAGGTCCGGTTCGAGGGGAAGGGCTGCGCGATCAGCCAGGCCACCTCGTCCATGCTCGCCCAGCAGCTGGAGGGCAAGACGCTCCCCCAGGCCCGGGCGCTGATTGAGGCGCTGAAGGGGGTCATGCAGGGGCAGGATCCGGACCCCGATGTGGACTTGGGCGATCTTGAAGCGTTGTCCGGCGTGCGCAAGTTTCCGGTCCGCGTCAAGTGCGCGGCGCTGTCCTGGAACGTCGTGGAGTCAGGGTTAAAAGAGCACGTACAACAGAAACACGTTTAGGCGGTTGGGCCCGTTGAGCCCGTTAGGCCCGTTGAGCCGGTTGGTTAACTTCAACGGGCCAAACGGGCCTAACCGGCATAACGGGCTCAACGGGCTTAACCCGACAGCTGAAGGAGCGAAGATGGCTCTCACTGAGCAGCAGGTCATGGACGCGCTGAAGCCCATCGAGGACCCGGAGCTGCACCTGGGCATCGTGGACCTCGGGCTCATCTACGGTGCGGACATCAACCCGCAGCCCGAGGGCGATGACGTGAAGCTGACCATGACCTTCACCTCGCCCTTCTGCCCCTATGGCCCGCAGCTTAAGGCGTCGGTCCAGCGGACCATCGCGGCCATTCCCGGCGTCAAGAATGCCGTCGTCAACATCGTCTTCACCCCGCCGTGGGACCCGCATACGATGGCCTCGGAAGACTGTAAGCTCGCGCTGGGCCTGGGCTGGGACGAAGACACGCCGGAGGGGGGGACGGAAATTGAGCGCGAGCGTTGACATCGCACAGCGCGACGCCGCCGACGGTCCCGCCGGCGTCAACGTATGACGCAGGTCATAGACCGTCTCCCTTCCACGGTATAGGGTAGGGGCAACGCCACCGCAGGAGAGGAGAGCACGATGCCACGCATCAAGCCGGCCGCCCGCATCCGGCGTCCCGCGGAAGCGCGCACCGCTCCTCACCGTCCGCCGGCTCCAGCCGCCGCCGGGTTGGAGCGCCACGGCATCCGGCATCCGGGGCGCGTGGTCTGGAACGCCGGGGTGCCTGCGCTCTATGAAGAGGCGTTGCGCCGGCGCGAGGGCCAGCTCGCCGAGGGCGGGGCACTCGTCGTCCGGACCGGCCAGCACACCGGCCGCTCGCCCAACGACAAGTTCATCGTCCGCGAGCCCGCCAGCGCCGAGCATATCTGGTGGGGCAAGGTGAACCGGCCCTTCGACGCGCGCCGCTTCGAGGCGCTCCACGCCCGCGTTCTCGCCTACCTGACGGGCAAGGACCTCTTCGTCCAGGACTGCTTTGTGGGCGCCGAGGCGCGCTACCGGCGGCCCATCCGCGTCATCACGGAAACCGCCTGGCACAGCCTCTTCGCCCGGATCATGTTCCGGCCTGCCCCGGTGACGGGGCCCGCCCCGTCCTCCGGGGGGGACGGTGCGCCCTTCGCGCCCGAGTTCACCATCCTGCACGCGCCGAACTTCCTCGCCGAGCCGGAGCGCGACGGCACCAACTCGCCGACCTTTATCCTCGTCCACTTCGGCCGGAAGCTCATCCTCATCGGCGGGACGAGCTACGCGGGCGAGATCAAGAAGTCGGTCTTCACGATCATGAACTACCTGCTGCCGCTCGAGCGCGTGCTCTCGATGCACTGCGCGGCCAACATCGGGCCGACGGGGGACGTCGCCGTCTTCTTCGGCCTCTCGGGGACGGGGAAGACCTCGCTCTCGGCGGATGCCCGGCGGACGCTCATCGGCGATGACGAGCACGGCTGGAGCGATCGCGGGGTCTTCAACTTCGAGAACGGCTGCTACGCCAAGATGATCCGCCTCTCGCCGGAGGCCGAGCCGGAGATTTACGCCGCGACCCGCCGCTTCGGCACCGTGCTGGAGAACGTGGCGCTGGACCCGGCGACCCGCGCGCTCGATCTGGCCGACGAGGCGCTGACGGAGAACACGCGCGGCGCCTACCCCATCGCGTTCATTGCCAACGCGAGCGAGACGAAGACCGGCGCGCACCCCGCGAACATCATCATGCTCACCTGCGACGCCTTCGGTGTCATGCCGCCCATCGCCCGGCTCACCCCTGAGCAGGCGATGTACCACTTCATCTCCGGCTACACGGCCAAGGTCGCCGGCACGGAGACGGGGGTGACCGAGCCGACGGCGACCTTCAGCGCCTGCTTCGGCGCGCCCTTCATGGCGCTTCGGCCGTGCGTGTACGCGAAGCTCCTCGGCGAGAAGATCGCGCAGCACCACGTCCGGTGCTGGCTCGTTAACACCGGCTGGACCGGCGGGCCGTACGGAGTGGGCAGCCGTATTGCGATCGGCCACACCAGGGCGATGGTGGACGCGGCGCTGAGCGGAGCATTGGACGCGGCGCCGGCGGAGGTGGACCCCGTGTTCAAGTTCGCGCGGGTGACCGCGTGCCCGGGCGCGCCGGAGGCACTCCTCGACCCGCGCGCAAGCTGGCAGGATCCGAAAGCGTATGACGCCAAGGCGCAGGAGCTGGCGGCGAAGTTCCGCGCGAACTTCGTGCAGTTCGCCGACTGCGAGCCGGCGTGCGTGTGCGAGGGCGGGCCGACGTTGTGGGCGGAGCATCTCTGAGCCGCCCCGCAACGCCCAACACAGGAGGGCGCGATGGACGGCACGGTGACGACGAGCACGGAGCCGGAGCGGTCGCTCGTGACATCGTTGGGGATCATTGAAGGCGAGGTGCTGTTGCACCTCGACGTCCACGGGGCGACGCCGATGCGCCGCCTCATCCGGGACCTTGAGTGGTCCTCGCCGCTGGTGACCATGGCGCTCGGCGCGCTCATCCGGGAAGGTTTGGTGCGGGCCCGGCAGCATGAACTCGAGCTCATTATTGAGCCGAAACGGCCGGCGCTGATCTCAGAGGCGGTTCCCGAAGCGTGGGGAGGGTGACGACATGGACGGCCGCCGGCTGTGGATGATGTGGTGGTCCGGGGCGTTGGCCGTGGCGCGCACCGCGTGAAAAGGAAGTATCTGGCCGGGCCGCTTCTGTGACGCAGCTCATAGAAGCTGGCGCCGCATTCCGGTACACTTGACATTGGGAACGGGAGGTGGCGGGCGCAGGGACACAGAACCACCCCGGCAAGCACCTCGCGGCACCCACCAGGGAAGAACGCGCGAGGAAGTCCCTGGAGCAGGACGCGCCTCGGATCCGCTGAGTCAGCGCACGTGAAGGTTGGCGGCGGATCTGGGGCGTGATTTTTTTTGAGGGCGCGCATCCGCCGTCCAGGCGTGTGCTACAATACCCATCCCATGGACGAGCGGCAAGCCAAAATCGAGGCCCGGACGCGCGAGCACCACGGCATCGGCGGCGGGGTTCGGATGCGGCTGCGCGACGCGGTCTTCGGCACGCAGGACGGCCTCATCTCGACGCTCGGCGCCCTCACCGGCATCGCGGCGGGCACCCGGAGCGGCGAGGCGGTCGTCGTCGCCGGCTTCGTCATCATCGTCGTTGAATCGCTCTCGATGGCGGCGGGCTCCTACCTCTCCTCGAAGTCGCAGCGGGAATATCTGGAGCGGCTCCTGCGCGAAGAGGAGGAGGAGATCGCGCGCGACCCGGAGGGGGAGCGCCAGGAGATCGTCGAGATGTACCGGCTGCGCGGATACGCCGACGAGGAAATCGCCATCATCGCCAGGCGGCTCATGAGCGACCCGAAGCTCCTCCTCGAAGACATGGCGCACAAGGAGCTCGGCATCTCCCCCAGCACCCTGGAGGAGCCGCTGGGCAACGCGCTCGTCATGGGGACCGCCTACGTCGCCGGCGGCCTCGTGCCCGTCCTTCCGTACCTGACCTTGCCCATGGCGACCGCCATGCCGGTGTCGATCATCGGGACGCTGCTCGCGCTCTTCTTGTTCGGCGGGCTGAAGGGCCGGCTGGTGAAGCAGAGCTGGTGGCGCAGCGGCCTGGAGATGGTGGGAGTGGCGGGGGTCGCCGCGCTCGCCGGATTCTTCATCGGGCGGCTCGTCGACCGCTGGGTGCTGCACTAAACGTGGAGAGCGTCATGGAGCAGCTGTTCGCC
>MHGT01000026.1:15169-25185 GCA_001805695.1 Omnitrophica WOR_2 bacterium RIFCSPHIGHO2_02_FULL_67_20
CGCGAGAAGCGCTACGCCAAGGGAGACACGGTCTTCCGGGCGGGCGATCCGGCCGAGGCGGTCTGCATCGTCAAAGAGGGCCGCGTCCACCTCATGCGGTTTCTGGAGAGCGGGCAGGCCGCCACGACGTGCGTGATGACGAGCGGCGAGACGTTCTGCTGCCTGCCCGCGCTCGACCGCAAGCCCTACCCGGTGGACGCCGTCGCCGCCGTGGACTCGACGGTCATCCGGATCCCCACCAGCGTCTTCCACGAGTGCCTCCAGGAGAACCCCGCCTTCCTCCAGGACTCGCTGTGCCTCTTCTGCGACCGGCTGCGCGGCGTCGAGCAGAGGAGCTGCATGGCGTACGACTCGACCGAGCGCCGGCTGGCCCAGGCGCTGGTCGCGCTCTCCAAGAAGTTCGGCGACACGATTCCCCTCACCAAACACGAGCTGGCCGAGCTGGCCAGCACGACGGTGGAGACCACGATCCGCGTCCTGAGCCAGCTCAAGAAGGACGGCATCGTGAAGTCCTCCCGCGGCTCCACCACCATCGTGAAGTCCGAGCAGCTCCGCCGCCTCGCCGGCTCCTGAGCGGCGCTCGCCACCCCGCCCGCGAGTATGACTGCAGTCATGGACTGAGGGTCGGCGGTCCGGTAGAGTGGGCCCATGCAGAGCCATGCCGCGCAGCATGATCTCCCGTTGTGGATGGCGCGCCTCTCAGGCGGACGCGCGGGACGGCTCCCGGCCAGGGTCATCCCCCAGCGTTTTACCCGCGGACAAATCCTCTTCCGGCAAGGGCAGCCGGTCGACGCCATCTGGATCGTGCAGGAAGGGTGGATCCATCTCCTGCGCGCCGCCGACGGGACGGACAGCGCGCGGGCCGTCGTCATCTTCACCATCACGCCCGCCGAGGTCTTCTGCGGGCTCTCCGCCGTCACGCCGGGCAGCGTGTACCACGTCAGCGCGGTCGCCGGCACCTCCTGCCGCGCGCTGCGCGTTCCCGCGCCGCTCTTCCGAGACGCGCTGGCGCACGAGCCCGCCTTCGCCGCGCATGTCGTCCGGCTGTGCGTCCAGCGCATCCAGCATATCGCCCAGCAGTACGGGGCGATGGCCGAGCCCGTTTCGCACCGTATCGCCCGGGCCATCCTGCGCCTCGCCGACCAGTTTGGTCCGTCGATCCCGGTGACCCACCGGGAGCTGGCCCAGATGGCGTGGACCACGACGGAGAGCGCCATCCGGGTCGTCCGCCGCTTCAAAGCCGCGGGCTACCTCTCCGGGGAGCGGGGACGGCTGGCCCTCGGCCGCCGCGCCGGCCTCGAACGGTTTCTCGATGGGGCCGGGCGCCGATTATTATGATGACCATCATAGACTGAGCGGCGGCGCGGGCGTAACATAGACGGCGTGACGGGTGCGGAGCGGCTGCCATGGGGAGGGTCGGCCGATGAACACGGTTGGGCGTCTGCGCAGGGACCATGCGATCCTCCGGGCGAAGCTGGACGTGCTGGAGGCAGCGCTCCGGATGGGTCCGGAGGTGTGGTATGTTCTGCGGGAGGTCTGCTTCACGCTGGCGCGGCAGCTGCGCGACCACATCAAGCGGGAAGAGGAGCTCGTGGCGGCGTGCCGGCAGACCATGATCTCACCACCTGCCGGTAAGGCAGGTGGTGGGATGAACCCCAAGATTCTGGCTGAGATTGTCGTCGAGCACCAGGATGAGCCGGAGCAGCTGCGGACGATCACCCGTCTCTTCCTCTTGCAGCCGGACCACTCGCTTGAGCGCCTCCGCCCGGCATTGCAAGAGACCATCCGCCGCCTGCGCCTTCACATGAGCAAGGAGGAGTCCGAGCTCTTTCCGGTACTGGAGCGGACGCTGGCCGAGACGCTCGGTTCCGCGGCGCGCGAGCCGGGCCGCGCTCTGCTCTTCGATGAAACCACCACCGTCAATCGGGTGGTGCGGGACTTCCCCGGCGTGCAGCCGGTGTTCGAGCGGCTGTTCATCAACGTGCCGGTCGAGGGCTGCTCCTGCCTCGATGAGGTGGCCTGGCGACACGGGATGGAGGCGCGCGAGCTGCTCGCGCTCCTGGAGCAGGCGGTCGACGCCTGCGAGTGCAGGCGGCAGGAGCCCGTCCCCCAGGTCGAGGCGGCAGGGACGGGAGCCTCACGCTGATAGCCGCCATTGACGCAGGGCGGTCCCGCTGGGAGAATGGCGGGGCCGCCCTAGTCGTGTCTTATTTTCGCCGATTTCGCAGATTGGGAATCGATTTCGCCGATAGACCCATCGGCGAAATCATCTCAAAATCTGCGTAATCACCCCAGATTCAGATACTACCGCCGCCCTGCGTGCATTGACGGGCGGCCACGACGACGATGCTGGTCATTGAGATTGCGCCCAACCCCAACTGCGAGCCCGTGGACATGCGGGTGTTCCACGACCTGGAGCCCCCCAGGTCCGTGGCCCAGGTGCGGTTGGAGGTGTCGGGCGACGGGCGCGGGCCGCAATGGTACGCCGTCACCGGCTGGACGGCGGCAGGCAGCGCCTGCCCGGCTCTGGCCCGCAAGGTAGACGACTCCGGTGAAGGCATCGCCCTGCTCGTCTCAGGCGGCGACGCCGGGCTGCGGCTCCAGCCTGCAGGCCGCCAGGCCCCGTGGCGGCTGGATGATCCCGAACAGCGCGGTGCCCCCTTCCTCCTGCTTCCCGGGGCCGACGACCTGCGGTTCACCTAGCGGTAGTGTCCTAATCTAGGATGATTTGCGAAATCATGGTGAATGAGGACACGACCTACCTAGCGGTAGTGTCTTAATCTGACGGTCTGATGGATGATTTCACAGATTTTGAATTGATTACACAGATAGAACCTCACCATGAGGGATGTATCGGCGTAATCAGGACACAATCTGCGAAATCATGGTGAATGAGGACACGACCTGCCTAGCAGCGCGTTGACCCCTCCTCGGCGATTGGCTATAGTAGACGCATGGCCGACAACCTCGCTGACAAACGCATCGAAGAGTTCCTCCGGCAGGCGCCGGCCGCCAGCCGGGAGGAGATCGCCGAGTTCCGGCAGCTCGTCGAGCGGTACTTCCTCGGCGAGCTGACGCCGGACGAGTTCAAGTCCCGCCGGCTGCACCTGGGGACCTACGGGATCCGCGCGGCCCAGGACGTCCATATGATGCGGATCAAGATTCCGGCGGGCATCCTCATGGCCGAGCAGCTCGAGTGCCTGGCGGACCTGGCCGAGCGCTACTCCAAGGGCATCGGCCACATCACGACGCGCCAGGACATGCAGCTCTACTGGATCCCCACCCGCGAGGCCCCGGCGGCGATGGCGCAGGCGGCGGCGGTCGGCCTGACCACTCGCGAAGCCTGCGGCAATAGCGTGCGCAACGTCACCGCCTGTCCCTACGCCGGTGTCAGCCCAAGCGAGCTCTTCGACGTGACCAAGCACGCCGAGGCGGTCACCCGCCATTTCCTGCGGAACCCGGCCAGCCAGAAGCTCCCCCGCAAGTTCAAGATCGCCTTCGAGGGCTGCCCGGTGGACCACGCGAAGACGGCGATCCACGACATCGGCGCGGTGGCCGCCATCCGCGAGGAGGGCGGCACGCGCATCCTCGGATTCAAGTTGTACGTCGGCGGCGGGCTGGGTGCGGCCCCCATGCAGGCGATCCTCCTCGAGCCCTTCACCCCCGCAACGGAGTTGCTGCGCACCTGCGAGGCGGTGGTCCGCGTGCACGACCGGCTGGGCGACCGGAAGAACAAGGCCACCGCGCGCATCAAGTTTGTCGTGAAGCGGCTCGGGCCGGACGCCTTCCGTCAGGAAGTGTTCAAGGAGCGCGAGCCGCTGCCGCGCTGCAGCTATCCCGAGATGCAGGTGACAGAAACC
Source organism: Omnitrophica WOR_2 bacterium RIFCSPHIGHO2_02_FULL_67_20 (assembly GCA_001805695.1). GTDB lineage: Bacteria > Omnitrophota > Gorgyraeia > Aquiviventales > Aquiviventaceae > 2-02-FULL-67-20. Next base: position 19,030 of record MHGT01000026.1, read on the forward strand.
GATGAACGGCCGCCGGTCACGCAAAGCATTCCAGCGGCCCCGCCGGTCAATGGCACCTACAAACGTTGGCTCTTTACGAACGTGGTCGGCCAAAAACAGCCCGGATTCTCGACGGTGGCCATCCGGCTGCGGCTGGGCGACATCTCGTCCTCGCAGATGCGCGCCCTGGCCCAGATCCTCCGCCGCTACTGCGGCGGCCGGCTGCGCACATCCATCGAGCAGAACCTCATCCTGCGCTGGGTGCGCAACGAGCACCTGGCGGCGCTCTTTTCCGAGCTGGAGGCCATCGGTCTGGCGGAGCCGGAGGCCGGCAGGCTCCAGGACGTGACCTCCTGCCCGGGCGCCGAGACGTGCCAGCTGGGCATCGCCGCCTCGCGCGGCCTGGCGCGGGCGGTGGAGGACACGCTCAAAGGCGCCGGGCTCTCCGGGCCGGACATCGACGACATCCGCGTCAAGATCAGCGGCTGCCCCAACTCGTGCGGCCAGCACCATGTGGCCGACATCGGGTTCTTCGGCGGCGCCCGCAAGCTCAACGACCGCCTCGTCCCCCACTTCCAGCTCCTGCTCGGCGGCCTGACCGAGGAAGGGAAGGCGAAGTTCGGCGAGTCGGTCCTCAAGCTACCGGCGCGCCGCATCCCGGACGCCACCGTCCACATCATCGAGCGCTACCGCCAGGACCGCCGGTCTCCGCAGGAGCCCTTTCGCGCCTTCGCCGGCCGCGTCGGCATGGCCTACTGGAAACAGGCGCTGGAGCCCTTCACGACGCTGCCTCCGTACGAGCAGTCCCCCGCGTCCTACCGCGACTGGGGCGCCGACACCGAGTTCACGCTGGGCGGCATGGGGCCCGGCGAGTGCGCGGCGTAGACGCAGATTTCCGCAGATCAATCTGCGGTCATCTGCGTCCTCCGAATTAGGACACGACCCTCGCTCCCTCCTCGGCCATTTCGGCCGCCCCGCGCTTCTCTCTGACGCGCATCATAGACCGTCCCCCGCCGAGCGGCTACGCTGTGCCCACGCACAGCCACGACACGGGAGGTCGGTGATGGGGAGCCAGGCGACGACGAGGGAGTTCCGCTACGAACCCCGGTACTGCTCGTTTTTCTGCAAGCACGTTTGGGCGATCCGGACTCCGCAGGCGGACGGCTCGTGGAAGATCGTCAACTGCCTGGACAAGGACGAGAGCTGCTTTGGGGTGGACTGCGTCTTTACGACGAGCGGCGGCGAGTGGCCCTACCTCGCGCTGTCCCACCAGGCCGCCGAGCGCCCGGCCGAGCCATGATCAACGTGACCTCGCTCTACGGCGGCCTCGACACGACGGGCGATCCGCTGCGCTATGGCCACCGGCGCTCGCCGGACCACGGCTCGCCCCATCCCACCGAGACCCAGCCCCACGAGGTGCCGCGCTCCGCCCGCGAGCGGCGGCCGGTCGTCGTCTGGACGATGAGCCGGCGCTGCAACCTCCACTGCGTCCACTGCTATAGCGACTCCGCCGATCAGGCCTACTCCGGCGAGCTCGGCCCCGAGGAAGTCCGGCCGATGCTCGAGGATTTGGCCGCCTTCGAGATCCCCGCCCTCCTGCTCTCCGGCGGCGAGCCGCTCTACCACCCGCGCTTCTTCGAGTACGCGGAGCACGCCAAGCGGCTGGGACTGCGGCTGACGCTCTCGACGAACGGCACGCTCATCACGGAGGAAGCGGCCGAGCGGATCCGAGCGACCGGCTTCAGCTACGTGGGCATCTCCTTCGACGGGCTGGGGCCGGTCAACGACCGCTTCCGCGGCAAGCTTGGGGCGTTCGAGCAGGCGGTGGCGGGTCTGCGGCGCCTCAAGGCGGTCGGCCAGAAGGTCGGCCTGCGCTTCACGCTCACCCGCCGCAACTACGAGGCGCTGCCGGACATCTTCGCGCTCGTCGAGCAAGAGGGCATCGACCGCGTGTGCTTCTACCATCTCGTCTACTCGGGGCGGGGCAGCCGGCTCGCGAAGGATGACCTGCTCCCCTGGGAGACGCGCGACATCCTCGACCAGATCTGCGCGTGGACGGTGTCGCTGCAGTCGCTGGACCGGCATGTGGACGTCCTGACGGTCGACAACCACGTGGACGGCGTCTACCTCTACCTGAAGCTGCTGCCCTCGGACCCGGCGCGCGCGGAGCGCGCCCGCAGACTCCTCGAGTGGAACGGCGGCGGAGCCAACTCGTCCGGCATCGGCATCGCGAACATCGATGCGTCAGGCGGCGTCCACCCCGACCAGTTCTGGCAGACGCACACCCTCGGCAGCGTCCGCGAGCGGCCCTTCAGCCGGATCTGGACGGACAGCCGAGATCCGCTGCTGGCCGGCCTGCGCGACCGCCTGCCGCGCCTCACCGGCCGCTGCGCCGAGTGCCGGTGGAAGCGGATGTGCGGGGGATCGTTTCGCGTGCGCGCGCTGCAGGTCACGGGCGACCCCTGGGCGCCGGACCCGGCGTGCTACCTCACGGACGAGGAAATTGGAGACGGGCCATGAGGCAGCCGCAGGACCAGCAGTGGCTGAGGACCGCGTGACCTCCATGCCGCCCGAACGTCCCCGGCGTCTGGTCATCCATCTCATCAGGCCCTCGAAGTACGACGACGACGGCTACGTCATCCGCTACTGGAGGGGGGTGCTGCCCAGCAACACGCTCGCCTGCCTCTACGGGCTGACGGAAGACGTCCGGGCGCGCGGGGCGCTGGGGACAGGGCTTGCGTGGGCGATCGAGCTGATTGATGAGAGCGTGCAGCGCGTGGACGTGCGCCGGATCGTGCGGGAGAGCCGGCGCGGCGGCACGCGCGCGATCGTGTGCCTCGTGGGCGTGCAGTCCAATCAGTTCCCACGGGCCGCGGATTTGGCGCTGGCGTTTCGCGCGGGCGGCGTGGACGTGCTGATCGGGGGGTTTCACGTGAGCGGGTCGCTGGCGATGCTGCCGGAGATTCCGCCGGAGATCCGCGCGCTGATGGACGCCGGCGTGAGTATCGTGGCGGGCGAGGTGGAGGGCCGGTGGGAGGGGATCCTGCGGGACGTCCTGGCCGGGACGCGCCAGCCGCTGTACAACTTCCTCGCCGAGCCGCCGGATTTGCGCGACGCGCCCATGCCGCAGATCACGCGGCGGTATTTGCGCCGGTTCGTCGCCCCGAATTTCACGACGATCGACTGCGGGCGGGGCTGCCCGTTCAGCTGCTCCTTCTGCACCGTCATCAACGTCCAGGGGCGCGTGATGCGCGTCCGCGGCGTGGAGTGCATCCTGGCGACCATCCGGGAGAATTACCAGAGGCACCGCATCAGCGCCTACTTCTTCACCGATGACAACTTTTGCCGGCACAAGCACTGGGAGGCGATCCTGGACGGGCTGATCCGGATGCGCGAGGAGGACGGGATCCACATCAGCTTTATGGTCCAGGTGGACACCCAATCGTATAAGCTGCCCAACTTCGTGCGGAAGGCCAAGGCCGCGGGCTGTGCGCAGGTCTTCATTGGAATGGAAAGCCTCAACCCGCGCAACCTCACCGCCGCCGGCAAGCGGCAGAACCGCGTCGAGGAGTTCCGCGCGCTCGTCGAGACCTACCGCCACGCCGGGATCAACGCGCACGTCGCCTACATCATCGGCTTTCCGTTCGACACCGCCGCGTCCGTGCGCCGCGACATCGAGCGGCTGATGACGGAGATGGGTCCCGAGCAGGCCTCCTTCTTCATGCTGACACCGCTGCCGGGCTCGCGGGACCACCTCGTGCTGACGCAGGGCGGGGTAGTACTGGATCAGGACCTGAACCGCTATGACTCCTTCCACGCGACGACCGCGCACCCGCTGATGTCGCGCGAGGAGTGGACGGCGGCCTACGACGAGGCCTGGAGGCGGTTCTACGGCCCGGAGAACATGCGGACGATTCTGCAGCGGGTCGACCCGGACAACTACTGGGCGGTCTTCGCGAATTTCATCTGGTCCAAGAACTCCACTGCTGTCGAGGGCGGGCACCCGATGATTGAGGGGTTCATCCGGCTCAAGAGCCGGGATGAGCGCCGTCCCGCGTATCCGCTCGAGACGCGCTGGCAGTATCTTCGGCGTCGGCTGCGCGACACGGGCCGCTATGTCCGGCTGTGGCCCCGGCTGGCGCTGGAGATGGAGGAGGTGTGGCTCCAGACGCGTCCGCGGGGGGCGCTGGAGCAGCGTGTCGTCGAGGAGTTGAGGCGGATTCCGGCCGGCGTCAACGGCTGGCGGCGGCTGCGCGTGTCCGAGATCCGGCAGGCGTATGGCCGGGCCTCCGCCGCCCTCGCGCGCAACGCCCCCCGTCTCCACCCGCTTCCGCGGCTTGGCGTTCCGCCGCGGCTCCTCCTCTGGGTGAAGCGATGGAACCCGTGCTCGCAGTCGTTGACCTGGTCGCGGCGGTCGATCAGACAGTTCTGGACGCGGTCCGCGATTCAGGTCAGGCGCGGGCATCTCCATGACCTCGATGTGGGCGGCCTGCTGTTTCATGGGGTCCAGGAAGCGGCGCTGTTCATGACGTTTGCCTTCCTCTTCTTTTCGCGGCTCCTCCTGCGCCTCTTTGCGCGGAGCGTGGCCTGAGCCTGGCGGAACGCAACTCCGATGCACCCCACGGCGAACGGTCCAGAATCCCGGAATGGCGGGTCGGTTTCCGGGGCACCGTACGCGGCCCCGCGCCTGGTCTTCTGGGAGGCCACTGCCGGCTGCAACCTGGAATGCCGCCACTGCCGGCGCCTGGAGGTCGCGAAGGCGCTGTCGAAGCGCGATCTGACGACGGAGCAAGCGGAGCACTGCCTCATTGACGGCCTCGCGGCGGTGGGGCGTCCGGTCCTGGTGTGCTCCGGCGGAGAGCCGCTTCTGCGGCGCGACCTCTTCGAGCTCGCCGCGTACGCCCGGGACCGCGGCCTGCCGATCGCGCTGGCGACCAACGGGACGCTGATCGATGAGCCGCTCGCCGAGCGGATCGTGCAGGTCGGATTCGAGCGGGTGGCGGTCAGCCTCGACGGCGCGGAGGCGGCCACGCACGACGCGTTCCGCCAGCAGGCGGGGGCGTTCGACGGGGCGGTCCGCGCCTTGCGGCGGCTTCGCGCCCGGGGCATGAGCCTCCAAGTGAACACGACGGTGACGCTCCACAACCTCCTGGAGCTCGACGCCATCTATGAGCGGGTGATCAGTGAGGGGGTCGAGGCGTGGCACGTGTTCATGTTCGTGCCGGTGGGTTGCGGACTCCAGATTCCTGAGGACCAGCAGCTCGCGGCGGAGCAGTACGAGGCCGTCCTGCGCCGGCTCTCGGAGTGGGCCGCGGAGGGCCGCCTCTTCGTCCGCGCGACCTGCGCGCCGCAGTACTACCGCATTCTGGCGCAGGAGGGGACGCTGCAGCGGTTCCAGCGCGGCTCCAAGTTCGCGACGATGACGAAGGGGTGCTTGGCCGGCACCGGCATCTGCTTCATCTCGCATACGGGCGAGGTCTTCCCGTGCGGCTACCTGCCGGTGTCCTCCGGCAACGTCGCGCGCACCCCGTTCGCGGACATCTGGAATCGCTCCGCCGTCTTCGAGGCGCTGCGCGACCCGGATCGGCTGGAGGGCAAGTGCGGGGCGTGCGAGTTCAAGCGCGTGTGCAGCGGCTGCCGCGCCCGCGCGTACGCCGCGACCGGCAACTATCTGACGGAAGAGCCCTGCTGCGCCTATACGCCGCGCGCGCTGCACGCGGGCGCCGGCATCTGAGCACGGATGCTCGGCTGGGATGATGTCCGGCGGGAGCCGTTCCGCCTCCTGTTTCCGCTGGGCGCGGTGTCGGGGCTGCTGGGGGTCGGCCACTGGCTGGCGTACGCCGCGGGATGGTCGCCGTCCTACTCCGGTTTCTACCACGCCTCGCTCCAGGTCGGCGTGTTCGCCCTCTGCTTCATCCTGGGATTCCTGATGACGGCGCTGCCGCGGTTCCTGTCCGCCCCTCCGGCTTCACACGCCGAGCTCGGCGTCGTGCTGGCGCTGCTGCTGGCCCAGCCGATCCTGCTCTCGCTGGGCCGGTGGGTTGAGGCCGAGGGCTGCTTCGCCGCGCTGCTCCTGGCGCTTGCCATCTTCGCCGGCCGCCGCGCGCTGGCGCGCCGCGCGGCCGAGCCACCGCCGACCGAGTTCGTCTGGATTCCCATCGCCCTCCTGCACGGGCT
>MHGT01000027.1:0-1915 GCA_001805695.1 Omnitrophica WOR_2 bacterium RIFCSPHIGHO2_02_FULL_67_20
CCGCGATTTCTACCGCATCGAAGACCTCTGGGCGGATGCGCCCCGCCTGCCGGTTGAGCCGCTCCCAGCTTCCAAGTCCAGCGCCGGGTAAAGCGGCCCGCACCCACCATGACCGTGCTCGGATTGGAAGACCGGCTCAGCCGTCTGCTGCAGGACGCGCTCCGCCGGACTGAGCCGCCGCCCGCGCTTGGGCAGGGACCCGATCCGCTCCTCGAGGGAGCCTGCCGGTGGGAAATCCCCAAGGATCCCGCGTTCGGCGACCTATCCAATTCGGTCGCGTTCAAGCTGGCGGCCAGGCGCAAGCAGCCGCCGCAGCGGCTCGCAGAGGAGCTCGCCGCCACGGTGCTCTCGTCCTGCCGGGAGGCGGGGCTGGGCACGCAGGTTGCGCGGGTCGAAGCCAGGGGCGGCTTCCTCAACGTGTTCCTGTCTCTCCAAGCGCTCGCCGGCATCGTCCGCACCATCCTCGCGCAGGGGCCGCGCTACGGCGTTCGCCGGCAGGCTCAGCCCATCGCGGTCAATGTCGAGTTCGTCAGCGCCAATCCCACCGGCCCCTTGAGCGTCGCCCACGGCCGCCAGGCGGCGGTCGGCGACGTCCTGGCGCGGCTCCTGCGCAGCCAGGGCTACCGGGTGACCGCCGAGTACTACCTCAACGATGAGGGGCGGCAGATCGAGCTCCTGGGCCAGTCGCTGCGCGCGCGCTACCTCCAGGGGCTCTTCCGCGAGGTGGTGTTTCCGGAGGACGGCTACCACGGCGCGTACGTCGCCGACAGCGGCAGCCGGCTGGCCAAGGAGATCGGCGATCAAGCGGTTGACAAGCCGCTGGACTACTTCATGGAGCTCGGCATGAAGGAGCAGCTGGCGGAGATCCGGCGGGTGCTGGAGCGCTTCGGGCTGACGTTTGACCGCTGGACGAGCCAACGGTGGCTGCGCACGTCCGGCCGGATCGAGGCGGCGCTGAAGGCGCTCCAGGAGCGCGGGGCGCTGTACGAGGCCGACGGGGCGCTCTGGTTTGCGTCCACGAAGTTCGGCGACGACAAGGACCGCGTCGTGCGCAAGCGCTCCGGCGAGATGACGTATCTGGCACCAGACATCGCCTACCACCAGTGGAAGTTCCAGCAGGGCTGCGACCGGCTCGTCAACCTCTGGGGGCCGGATCACCACGGCTATATCGCCCGCGTGAAGGCGGCGATGAGTGCGCTGGGATTGCCCGCCGAGCGGCTCGACGTGCGCATCGTCCAATTGGTCACGCTCTCCCGCGGCGGCAAGCCGGTGCCGATGTCCAAGCGCCAGGGAGAGTTCGTGACGTTCCACGAGATCCTGGATGAGGTGGGGGTCGACGCCACGCGCTTCTTTTACCTCATGCGCACCATGGACAGCCCGCTCGACTTCGATCTGGAGCTGGCTAAGTCAGAGTCGCAGGACAACCCGGTCTACTACATCCAGTACGCGCACGCCCGTATCTGCAGCATCCTCGCCAAGGCGCGGCTGCCGTGGTGGACGCGGTTCCGGACGGACTTCGGCCGGCTCCGGGAGCCGGAGGAGCGGCTGCTCATGCACTGGCTCTTCCAGTACCCGATGGTGCTCCGCATCTGCGCGCTCGCCGTCGAGCCGCACGGGGTGACCATGTACCTGCGCAAGCTCGCCGAGAGCTTCCACGTCTTCTATACGAAGCACCGCGTCATCGGCGAGGACGCGGCGCTCTCGGCGGCGCGTCTAGCGCTCATCCGGGCCACCCGGCAGGTCTTCGCCAACGGCCTGGGCGTCTTGGGCATCAGCGCGCCGACACGCATGTAAATCCGTTGGCCCGTTATTCCCGTTGAGCCCGTTAGGCCCGTTGTGTCCGTTAGGTCCGTTGGTCCGCTAACTGGCTTAACGGGCCAACAGGCTTAACCGGCTCAACGGGCCCAACAGGCTT
>MHGT01000027.1:1934-12204 GCA_001805695.1 Omnitrophica WOR_2 bacterium RIFCSPHIGHO2_02_FULL_67_20
ACAGACATGTTCGAGTGCCTCCGTCTCTACGCCGGACAACCCCTTTCGCTGGACCGTCTCGTCCGGCAGCTCCTCGACTTCGACTACCGCCGTGCGGACCAGGTCAGCGACCCGGGCGAGTTCGCCCTGCGCGGCGGCATTCTCGACCTCTTCCCGGCCACGTTCGAATCGCCCGTGCGCATGGAGCTCTCCGGCAGCCGGCTGGCCACGATCCGCAGCTTCAACCCGAAGACGCTGGAGACGCTGGACCGCCACGCCATGGTCGTCGTGCTCCCGCGCGGCGTCCACACCCGAGCGTCCATCGACGTGCCCTTCGAGTCCTTCGTGGATCTGCGGGAAGGGGACCATGCGGTGCACCTCGACCACGGCATCGGCCGCTACCTCGGCCGGACGACTCTCGCCGGCAGCCGCGGGCCCCAGGATGCGCTCATCCTCGAGTACGCGGACGGCGACCGGCTCTACGTGCCGATGGACCAGCTCCACCTGGTCCAGAAGTATGCGGCCTTCGGCGGCCGGACCCCGGCGCTCCACACGCTGGGGGGTACAGCCTGGGCGCGGGCCAAGGCGAAGGCCTACGCCGGCGCCTGGACCTACGCCAAGACACTGCTGGACCTCCAGGCCAGGCGGGTGGCGCTGCCCGGGCACGCGTTCTTGCGCGACCATGAGTGGCAGCGGCTCTTCGAGGGCGCCTTCCCGTACCGCGAGACCCCGGACCAGGCGGCCGCCACCGCCGAGGTGAAGCGGGACATGGAGCGGCCGCGCCCGATGGACCGGGTGCTGCTGGGCGACGTCGGCTATGGCAAGACCGAGGTCGCCATCCGGGCCGCGTTCAAGACGGTGATGGACGAGCGGCAGGCGGCGATCCTCGTCCCGACCACCATCCTGGCCTACCAGCACCACCGGACGCTCACCAGACGGCTTCAAGGTTTCCCGGTCCGCGCCGAGATGCTCACCCGCTTTCAGTCCGAGGCCGAGCAGCGCCAGGTTCTCGAGGCGCTGCTCCAGGGACGCTGCGACATCGTCGTGGGGACGCACCGGCTCCTTTCCGGCGATGTCCGCTTCAAGGCGCTGGGCCTCTTGATCGTGGACGAGGAGCAGCGCTTCGGCGTGCAGGACAAGGAGCGGCTCAAGCAGTGGCGCACACAGGTGGACGTGCTGACGCTCTCCGCTACGCCGATTCCCCGGACGCTCTACCTGGCTCTCGTCGGGGCGCGGGACCTCTCGCTCATCGCCACCCCGCCCGAGAACCGGCACCCGGTCGAGACGCACATCGTGGAGGAGGGCGAGGCGGCGATGCGGGAGTGGATCCGGCGGGAGCTTACGCGCGGCGGACAGGTATACATCGTGCACAATCGGGTGCACAATATCTACCAGGTTGCCGGGCGGCTCTCCCACCTCGTGCCGGAGGCCCGCATCGGCGTGGCCCACGGGCAGCTGGCCGAAGCGGAGCTGGAGCAGGTGATGGTGGCCTTTATCGAGGGGCGGCTGGATGTCCTGGTGACGACCACGATCATCGAGTCCGGCATCGACATCCCGAACGCCAATACGCTCATCGTGCGGCAGGCCGAAGCCTTCGGCCTCGCCGACCTGTACCAGCTCCGGGGGCGGGTGGGCCGGTTCGACCGGCGGGCCTACGCCTATCTCGTCCTTTCGAAGGACGCGGTTCTGAGTGCCGCGGCGAGGAAGCGGCTGGAGACCATGGCGGAGCACACCGCACTCGGTTCGGGGTTCAAGATTGCGATGGAGGACCTGAAGATCCGGGGGGCGGGGAACCTGTTGGGGACGGAGCAGTCGGGGCACATCAGCGCCGTCGGGTTCGACCTCTACTGCCGGCTGCTCCGCGAGGCGGTGGCCCGTATTCGAGAGGACGCACCGGCAGGCGCCCCGCAGGCGCCGGGACTGGCGGAGCATCGATGAGAGAAAAATCGCTCAGGGCTCAGGGCTGTGGGCTGAGGGCAATTGCCCCGAGCCCCGAGCCCCGAGCCCAGAGCCAACACGTCGTGCCGACGCTCCTGTTAGCTCTCCTGGTGTTCGGCGTCAGTGGGAGCGTGGGCGCCGACACGGCGAACCGCATCGTCGCCGTCGTCAACGATGATGTCATCACCGAAGCCGACGTGACGTCCCGCGTCAGCGAGCTGCTCGATGCGCAGCCGCCCAACGCGGCCAACGCGCCGGACGCGGCCGACGTCCACCAGGCCATGCTCCGCCATCTCATCGAGCAGCGGCTGATCCTCCAGGAGGCGAAGCGGCTGAACATCACCGTCGAGGCCGATGACATCGACGATCGCCTCGAGAAGACCCGGGAGAAGTTTGACTCCGATGAGGCGTTCACGGCCGCGCTCACCCAATCGGCCTTGACCAGGGAGGGGCTGAAGGAGCAGATCCGCCAGCAGCTCATGGTTGACCGGCTCATCGATGCCACAGTCCGCTCGACCATTTCCGTCAGCCCCCAGGAGGTCGCCAAGGAGCTCGAGCGCCATCCGGAGGTGGCGAAGGCGGGTGACCGGGTGCGCGCCTCGCACATCCTGATCCGGGTGACGGACGCGCGCCCGGAAGCAAAAGCGCGGGCGCTCGCTGAAGACCTCCATCGCCAGCTCAGCCGGGGCGCCGACTTCGCCCAGCTCGCGAAGCGGTATTCCGAAGGCCCCCACGCCGACTCCGGCGGCTCGATGGGGTGGGTGGCGCAGGGCGAGCTGCTTCCGGAGCTCGACCAGGCGCTCTTCAACCTCGAGCCGGGGCAGCTCTCCGATCCCATCAAGACCCGGCTGGGCTTCCATCTCGTGCGCGTCGATGAGCGGCGCACCGCCACCAGCCTCTCCCTCCTGGAGGCCAACACCGCCGTCTACCAGCAGCTGTATGAGTTGAAGTTCAAGGAAGCGCTCCGGCGCTGGCTCGCCGAGCTGCTGCGGAAGGCGTATATCGAGATCATTCCTGAGAAGGGAGCTGAAGGGTGATGGTGCCTCGCCCCCCAGTCGTCGCCGTGACCGCCGGCGACCCGTGCGGGGTCGGGCCGGAAGTCATCCTGAAATCGCTGGTCCGATGGCGTCCGGCCTCCGGGGTCTGCCTCCTCGTCATCGGCGACCACCGCGTCTTTGCGCGCACCGCGCGCCAGCTCCGCCTGCGCCTGCCCCCCTGGCGAGTGTGGAGCCCGGATGACGCGCCGGATGGCCCCGCGCGGCTCTCCTTTCTCGACTGCGGCTCTCCGGGCGCGTTCGTGCCGGGCCGCGCGTCTGCCAGCACCGGCCGGGCGTCGCTGGACTATCTGGACCGGGCGCTGGAGCTCTGGCGCGAGGGCCGTATCCAGGCGCTGGTGACCGCCCCGGTGACGAAGTGGGCCGTCGCGCGCATCCATCCGGGCTTCACCGGCCACACGGAGTACCTGGCCGGGGCGCTGGGCGCGCGCGACGTCGCCATGATGTTCGTCTCAGACCGGCTGCGGGTCGCACTCGTGACGCGCCACATTCCGCTCTTCGCGGTGCCGCGGTCGCTGACGCCGGGCCTGTTGCGCACGACGATCATGCTGACCGCGGACGCGCTGACCGCCTGGTTCGGCATCCACCGGCCTCGGCTGGCGCTCTGCGGCCTGAACCCGCATGCGGGGGAAGGAGCGGCTCGCAGCGAAGAAGCACGGGTCATGCGGCCGGTGCTCCTGGCGCTGCGGCGCGGCGGGCTGCGGTGCGACGGGCCGGTGTCCGCTGACGGGCTCTTTGCGGGCGAGCTCTCGCGCTATGACGCGATCATTTGCGCCTACCACGACCAGGGTCTCATCCCGTTCAAGCTGGCCGTGCGGGACCGCGGCTGCCAGCTGACCGTCGGACTGCCGTTCGCGCGCACGTCGCCCGACCACGGCAGCGCGCTGGACATTGCCGGGCAGGGACGGGCGCATCCCGGCTCGATGCGCTACGCGCTGGACCTTGCGGCGAAACTCACCCTGCGGGAGGCGCACATTCAAAGTGACAGTCACTTTCCAAAGCGGGGAAAGTGACTGTCACTTTCTGAGTGATGCTCACCCCCGCCGAGTTGAAGTCGCTCCTCAAGACCAGCCGCCTTCATCTCACGAAGCGCCTCGGCCAGCACCACCTCATCGACTCCCGCGTCATCGCCAGGATCGTTGAGGCCTGCGAGCCGCTGGACGGAGCGACGGTGGTGGAGATCGGGCCCGGGCTCGGGGCGCTGACCGAGCGGCTGGCCGGGCGGGCGCGCCGCGTCGTCGCCGTGGAGGTGGACCGTGGGATCGCCGCCCTGCTCGAGCTGCGGCTGCGTAAGCTGGGCAACGTCGAAGTCCGGTGCGAGGATATCCTGCAATTCTCGTGGGAGCCGTTTCGCCACGCGATCGCCGTCGGCGCCATCCCGTACCACATCACGTCGCCCATCCTCGCCTCGCTGTGCGACGCGCGCGGCTCCGTCGACCGCGCGGTCCTCGTCATCCAGGACGAGGTGGCGCAGCGCCTAGCCGCGCTACCCGGGACGAAGGCGTACGGCCGCTTGAGCGTCCTCGTGCAGTACGGCTGGGAGGTGGTCCTCGGCCTGAGCGTGTCGCGCGGCGCCTTCTTCCCGCCGCCCGGGGTCGCGTCGCGGTGCGTCGAGCTCTCCCGCCGGGGCCGCCCGGCGGTGGAGGTGGCGGATGAGCCGCTCTTCTTCGAGGTGGTGAAGGCGGCCTTCTCGCAGCGCCGCAAGATGCTGGCCAACGCGCTCGAGACTCTGCCGGAGGAGCGGCGATTGCCGCGCGCGGAGCTTCAGGCGCTGCTCGCCTCGGCCGGCCTGCCGGGATCGGTGCGGGGCGAGACGCTGTCGCTGGAGAAATTTGCGGTGCTGGCCAACGCGCTCGCCGGATGGCCGGTGCGTTGACTTTGACAACATGCCGTGTGACAATGAAGCGTGATAACGCAGATTCGCGGAGAAAGAATACGCTCTCAATGCGGATTTCACAGATAAGGCGTTTTATCTGCGTAATCGTATTTTAAAATCTGTGAAATCACCGGAAGGTTTCTTGGTTAAATGGCGCTCGTCACTCCGGAAGTCATCGCCCAGGTCGCCCGGCTCGCCCGCCTCCGCCTCGAAGGGCCCGACCTGACCCGGTTCACCGAGCAGCTCTCTGAGATTCTTCAGTACGTCCAGCGGCTCCAGGCGGTGGATACGGAGCGGGTGGAGCCGACGACCCACGTGCTGCCGCTCTCGAACGTCCTCCGCAAGGACGAGCCGCGCCCTTCGCTGCCGTCCGACACGGTCATCGCCTTAGCGCCCGCCCAGCGTCCTCCGTTCGTCGCCGTGCCCAAAGTGATCGAGACCTAGAGCGTGTTTCACAACCATCAGCTTGATTGCGCAGATTTCGAGGAGATTTCGCCGATGACGACGTCCATCTGCGGAATCGATCCACAATCTGCGAAATCCATCTTCGGTTTTGAAAGGCGCTCTTAATCCCCGCCATGCCCGTCGGCGACCTCGCCTCCAAGACCATCCACGAACTGCGTCACATGATCCAGGCGGGCACGGTCTCTCCGCCGGAGATTGTGGACGACCTGCTCGCGCGGATCGATCGGCTCAATGATTCGCGACGGATCCATGCGTACCTCGCCGTGGATCCCGAACGGATCCGGCGCCAAGCCGCTGACCTGCCCGCTTCAGCGCGCGCCGGGCAGCTCTACGGCATCCCCATCACGGTGAAGGCCAACATCTGCGTCGCCGGGGAAGAAACGAGCTGTGCCTCCCGCATCCTGGAAGGGTTTCGCCCGCCCTACGACGCCACGGTCATCGAGCGGTTGCGTCGAGCGGGAGCCGTGCTGATTCCGAACGCCAATATGGATGAGTTCGCGTTCGGCTCGTCCACGGAGAATTCCGCCTTCGGGGTCACGAGGAATCCCCGGGCTCAGGACGATCGGGTCCCGGGAGGATCGAGCGGCGGGTCGGCGGCCGCCGTGGCGTCGAATATGGCGATCGCCGCATTGGGAAGCGATACCGGCGGCTCGATTCGCCAGCCGGCGTCGTTTTGCGGCGTGCTCGGGTTGAAGCCCACGTACGGCCGGGTGTCCCGCTACGGGCTGGTCGCCTTTGCGTCCTCGCTGGACCAAATTGGCCCGCTCGCCAAGGACGCGGAGGATGCCGCGATGCTCCTCAACGTGATCGCCGGCCACGACGAGCGGGACTCCACCTCGGCGCCGGTGGAGGTTCCAGACTACGTGGCGGCGCTGCGGAGGCCGTTGAAAGACGTCACCATCGGCCTTCCCGAGATCCCCTCGGAGGGGCTGGATCAGCACGTGCGCGCAGCGGTCGATGGCGCCATCGAGGTCTTCCGGACGCTCGGGGTCAAGACGGTTCCAGTGGAGCTGCCGAACATCGACAAGGCCATCGCCACGTACTATATCATTGCGACGGCCGAGGCGAGCTCCAACCTCGCCCGGTACGACGGCGTCAAGTACGGCTTCCGCGCGGCGAGCGGCGGGTCGCTGACGGACATGTACCTCGACACCCGCACGCAGGGCTTCGGCGCTGAGGCCAAACGGCGCATCCTGCTGGGGACCTACGTCCTCTCGCAGGGCTACTACGAGGCCTATTACCTCAAGGGCATGAAGGTGCGGACGCTGATCAAGCAGGATTTCGACGACGCGTTCACCGCGTGCCACATCGTGCTGATGCCCACCGCGCCGACGCCGGCCTTCCGCCTGAAGGAGAAGCTGGATGACCCGCTGCAGATGTACCTCTCGGACATCTACACGATCTCGGCGAACCTCGCCGGGATCCCGGCGCTCTCGGTGCCCTGCGGGGCCGGGCCGGACGGGCTGCCCATCGGGATGCAATTGCTGGCCGCGCCATTTCAAGAATCGCTGCTGTTTCAGGCGGCGCACGCCTATGAGCAGGCGACCGACTGGCCCAGCCGGCGGCGCAACTGGCGCTCGGGAAACGCCGGATGAGCTACGAACCGGTCATTGGGCTCGAGGTGCATCTCCAGCTCAGCACGTCGACCAAGCTCTTCTGCGGCTGCCTGGCCAAGTACGGCGCCGCCCCGAACAGCCAGACCTGCCCGGTGTGCCTCGGCCTGCCCGGTGTGTTGCCCGTCCTGAATGAGCGGGTGATGGAGTGGGGCATCCGGGTGGCGTTGGCCGTGGACTGCCAGATTGCCCAGACCATGAAGTTTGACCGCAAGCAGTACTTCTATCCCGACCTGCCCAAGAACTACCAGATCTCCCAGTACGACCGGCCGCTCGCCCAACGCGGCCACCTGGACATTGTGGCGGACCATGCGCCCAAGCGGATCGGCATCACGCGCATCCACCTCGAGGAGGACGCCGGCAAACTCCTCCATGAGGCGAGCCAGACCGAGAGCTACGTGGATTTCAACCGGACCGGCGTGCCGCTCCTCGAGATCGTCAGCGAGCCGGACCTGCGCTCGCCCGAGGAAGCCTACCAATACCTCATCGAGCTCAAGGCGATCATCGAGTATCTCGCCGTCTCCACCTGCAACATGGAGGAGGGGAGCCTGCGCTGCGACACGAACGTGTCGCTGCGCAGACCTGGCGCCTCACAGTTCGGCGCGAAGGTCGAGGTCAAGAACCTCAACTCGTTCAAGGCGGTGAAGCAGGCGCTGGCCTACGAGATCCAGCGGCAGGCGGTCGCACTGGACCAGGGGCAGCGCATCAGGCAGGAGACGCGGCTGTGGGACGCAAGAGCGCTGCGGACCGAGCCGATGCGCAGCAAGGAAGGGGCCGCCGACTACCGCTACTTTCCGGAGCCGGATCTGGTCCCGTTTGTGATCGACCGAGCGCTCATCGCGCGCATGAAAGCAACACTGCCCGAGCTGCCCGCGGAGCGCCGGCGGCGCTACCAAGACGCCTACCAGCTGTCCGCCTACGACGCGCAGGTCCTCACCCAGCATGCGGCGCTCGGCGAGCTCTTCGAGGGTGCGCTGCGCTGCGGCGCGCCGCCGAAGCCGGCGGCCAACTGGATCATGGGCGACTACCTGGCGCATCTCAACGCGAAGAACCGCGAGCCGGAGTCCGAGAAACTTCGCCCCGAATGGCTCGCGCATCTGATACAATTGGTGGACGACGGCACCATTTCCGGCAAGATGGCCAAGGACCTCTTCGTCCAGACGCTGGAGCGCGGGGAGGATCCGCGGCGGCTCGTCGAAGAGGGCGGGCTCAAGCAGATTGTCGATGCCGCGGCGCTGGAGCCCATCGCCGATGAGGTCCTGCGCAAGAACCAGCGGTCGGTGGAGGATTACCTGAAAGGCAAGACGACCGCCTTCACGCACCTCATGGGGCAGGCGATGAAGCTCTCGAAGGGCAAGGCCAATCCCCAGCAGATGGCCGCACTGCTCAAACGGAAACTCGAACAGGTCCCATCCTGAGACGGCACACGGAGGGTCTTCCATGAAGCGGCGGTTCTGGGTCATCGCGGCCATTGCGGCGATCGGGCTTGTGGCGGGACAGACGCACACGCAGGGCGCCAAGGAGGCTGCCGCCCCGAATGGCAACGAGGAGCTGTACAAGGAGCTGGAGCTCTTTGAGCACGCCCTCTCCATCGTCCGCTCGGACTACGTGGAGGAGCCGAAGGCCAAGGAGCTCATCTACGGCGCGCTCAAGGGGATGCTGGCGACGCTCGACCCGTACAGCCAGTTCATGGACCCGGACAGCTACAACGAGCTCAAGGTGGACACCGAGGGCGAGTTCGGCGGGCTGGGCATCGAGATCACGATCAAGGATGACCTGTTGACCGTCATCTCGCCCATCGAGGGCACCCCCGCCGCCAACGCGGGCGTCATGCCCGGCGACCGCATCGTGAAGATCGACGGCGAGCTGACGCGCGGCATCACGCTGATCGAGGCGGTCAAGAAGCTGCGGGGCAAGCCGAAGACCAGCGTCACGCTCACGATTTTCCGCGAAGGGGACACCGAGCTGAAAGAGGTGGCGCTGGAGCGGGCGATCATCACCATCGAGAGCGTCCGGGAAGCATCGCTCCTGGAGGACAAGATCGGCTACATCCGACTCTCCGATTTCCGGGAGAAGACGACGAATGACCTGGAGGCGGTCGTGAAGCGGCTGAAGGGGGAGGGGATGGACAGCGTCATCTTCGACCTGCGCAACAACCCCGGCGGGCTGCTCGACGTCGCCGTGTCGGTCTCGGAGCTGTTCCTCCAGCGCAACCAGCTCATCGTGTCGACCAAGGGGCGGCTGCGCAACCAGAACCAGGAGATGCACTCGCGGACCACCGGCCTCGTGAACGATCTGCCGATGGTCGTGCTGATCAACGAGGGGTCGGCGTCCGCCTCGGAGATCGTCGCCGGCGCGATCCAGGACCACCACCGCGGCATCGTGATGGGGACCAAGTCGCACGGCAAGGCGTCCGTCCAGACGATCTTCCCGCTCAAGGACGGCAGCGCCCTGCGCCTGACGACGAGCAAGTACTTCACGCCCAGCGGCCGGTCCATCCACGGCCAGGGCATCATGCCCGACGTGGAGGTGCCGTTCGAGCGGCCGCCGGAGGACAAGCCAAAGGAAAAGGACAAGGGGGGCTCGAACTCCGGGCCGCAGCTGTTCGACCAGATCGAGGCCGGACAGGACCCGAACGCCAAGCCGTCCGCCTCCCTCATTGAGCGCAAGCGAGCCGACAACCAGCTCGCGCGGGCGCTGGACCTCCTCAAGGGCATCAAGGTCTACCAGGCGGAGCCAAAGCAGGAGCACGCGTCGCGATAAGATGATTTCGCGATGAAGATCGTCGGGATCGAAACCTCGTGCGATGAAACGGCGATCGGCATCGTGGAAGACGGCCGGCGCGTCCTCGGCAACGCGGTGGCGTCCAGCCTGAAGCTCCATGAGCCCTACGGCGGCGTGATTCCCGAAATCGCGGCGCGCATGCACGTCGAGACGGTCTGGGACGTGCTGGCGCGCGCCTTGGAAGAGGGCGGCTGTGCCCCCGCGGCGCTCGACGCCGTCGCCGTCACGCAGGGCCCTGGGTTGCCGGGCGCCTTGCTCATCGGCCTCGCGTTCGCGAAGGGGCTCGCGCTCTCGCTGGACCGCCCATTGATCCCCGTGGACCACCTCGCCGCCCATCTCTATGCAGGGGAGATGTCCGACCCCGCAATCGAGCCTCCCTACATCGGCCTCGTCGTCTCCGGCGGCCACACGCTCCTGTGCGTGGCGCACGCCGATTGCCGCTTCGAGCTGCTGGGCGAGACGAAGGACGACGCGGTC
Source organism: Omnitrophica WOR_2 bacterium RIFCSPHIGHO2_02_FULL_67_20 (assembly GCA_001805695.1). Taxonomy (GTDB): domain Bacteria; phylum Omnitrophota; class Gorgyraeia; order Aquiviventales; family Aquiviventaceae; genus 2-02-FULL-67-20. Next base: position 12,122 of record MHGT01000027.1, read on the forward strand.
GGCGAGGCGTTCGATAAAGTGGCAAAGTTACTGGGCCTCGGCTATCCCGGCGGTCCGGCTATCGACCGTCTCTCGGATGAGGC
>MHGT01000027.1:12215-12334 GCA_001805695.1 Omnitrophica WOR_2 bacterium RIFCSPHIGHO2_02_FULL_67_20
CGATCGCCTTCCCGCGCAGCGTCGGCAAGCAGCCCCTCGACTTCAGCTTCAGCGGCCTGAAGACCGCCGTATTTCACTACGTTCAAAAGGCGGTTCGGGGTTCAAGGGTGGGGGGTGGG